>DRHY01000305.1 GCA_011052985.1 Methylophaga thalassica | reverse complement strand
GCACCAATATCAGCCGTTCCAGTTCCTGCTGCGTTTTGGCTATTTGCTCCAGCTATACTAGGCTTAGTTGGTCTTCGTAGAAAAAAGTCATAATCTAGACTATCTTGACTGCTAAAAACGCGGCCCTTGAGCCGCGTTTTTTTTATGTCTAAGCATTCAAATTAAAGAATGACGCTATTCAATATTTTGAATCTGCTCATTGAGTAGCGGCCTAGATCCTAACAAACTCAATAAGTTATCGAAAAGAAACCGTTCAAAAATGCCTGTTTGCCCACCAAACTGCCCACCACTTGCCTCTGGCTTTTACTAAATCTTAGTGGTTAGCAATGGAAAAACAGTGCCGTTTTTATGCTGCTGTTAGGATCTAAAAATAGCAGTTTTGAAGGGCTTTATCGAGCACGATTTCTGCCAACATAGCTTCGCCATTTTTCGCTTGTTTTATGTGACCGTGATGAGTCAGCAGAAAACTAGCCTAGCCTAAAATGGATATCATGGTGTCCATTTTCATATAAACAAGCCAAATATGGATATTATGGTATCCAAGCATGGTAAGCCTGAATGTCGAATGGTAGATATTCAAGTCTACAAATTGTTACTCATAAGGTAATGTTGTGTAGACCTCATGCTTCTAGACAAAGCGCTTTTACCATCTCTGCGGTAAATACTGCGTGAAATATAAAGGCATCACGATATTGGTTTGCTCTAACGCTGAAGAGCCTTGTGTGCCCGTTAACTTAAAGGTTTTACTTGGTGCACATTTTTCAACGTAGGATGCTAACGATTTGGCTCTTGTACGTTTGCCACTTTTGACTTCAACAGGGACGATATCGCCTTCATCGGTTGCCAAAATAAATTCGATTTCGGCGCGGGCGTCATTCCATGAATAGCTTGGGTCAACGCCAATAGCAGTGAGCTCTTGCTGCACAAAGTTTTCTGCAACGTAACCTTTGTATTCATAGTTTTGTTGCTTAATTTCTTTATAACTGCTGCCGAGCATATGATTAAGCAGGCCCACATCAAACAGAAACAGTTTCACCATATTTTCTTTTTTATAGGCCGCTAACGGAGATTTCGGCAACCCTTCAACAGGGTAGTTTGGCAAAGCTAAGCGGCAGCAGTTAAGCCAATGGATCGCGGTTTCAAAATCGCTATAACGAGATTTACGCTCATGCACATGTTTAAATTTAAAGCGTTTAACCGACTCATCGCTGACAAGTGATAGCTGTGCTGGAATGCTATTAAATACCGATTCAATCAGTGTGGCATCGACCTTGCCCGCGTACTTACCAAAATCGCGGCGATAACCTTCAACTAAATCGGCATGAATTTTTGTGACTTTTTCAACACGCTCTAGAATGCTTGAATCTTTAAACTGATACCAAGCAGAAACGGCTTCCGGCATACCACCGGTAAAAAAGTAGTCTGTTAGTTTATACATCAATTTAGTGTGTACTGCCGGTGTGCTTGCTTGACTATCAAACGCTTTGATCAGCGCTTGCTCGTTGGATGCGTAAATAAATTCTTGGAAGGTCAGTGGGCGTAAATTGTATTGTTCTACCTTGCCCACAGGGAAGGTGTTGAGCAAACCAATGTTCGAACCGCTGGCTGCGACAAAATAAGACGGTGCTTTTTCGGCAAAATACTTCAGCGAAGTTACGGCTCGTTCACATTCGCCAATTTCATCTAATATCAGCAAGTCGGTGTCTGGATTGAACGCTTGGTTGGTTAACAACTCAATGTTCATTACTAGCTCGTCAGGTGACAACGAGCCATCGAACGCTTCTTTGTAAGCTGGGTTTTCAAGGAAGTCGATACGAAGGATGTTGGCAAAGGTATTCCCAAACAACTCTTGCAGTAGATAGGTTTTACCTGTTTGTCTTGCGCCGTCAATCAATAATGGCTTGCGCACAGGTTGACTTTTCCATGCTATTAGGGCGTTGAGTAAGTTGCGCTGCATTGTCATTTCCCGCCAATTAAGACTGTTAACTGCCTGTAGTATAACTTAGTCTACATTTTTTGGCGCATAAAAGTGTGGTATTTTACATTTTTATGCGCATAAAAGTGTAATTTGATGGCCTTTGGCATTCAGGGATTCACATCATCGCCTTGGCCAACGCGCAAACTAAACCTAAAAGTAGGATATAAATCCAATTATATTGAGTAAAGTGGGAATATAGTCCTATATGTAAATTGTTGGAGTTGCTTGGGATTCAAAGTTGGACTATATTCCCATTAACGGTTAAATAGTGGGAATATAGTCCCTTTGGTTGGTGATATGGCTAAGCGTGACTTACACAATGTACTGTTTCCGAAGCAGCGCAAAATCCTGACGCATTTTGGTGAAGACTTGTTGTTGGCGATGAAACGACGTGGTTTTACAAAAAAGCTACTGTGTGAACGTACTGGTTTTGATCATAAAACCGTGAATAAAGTCTTCGCCGGTGATCCGGGCGTTGCCATAGGCACTTACTTAAAAGTGATGGCCGTTCTTGGCATGGAAAGCAACTTTGCAGAAATGGCCGCTCATGATGAAGTGGGTATCAAGCTGCAAAACATAAAATTGCTGGAAGGTTCAAAATGAGCCGTGAAATCGTCGAAGTCTATGCCGACTGGCAGCCAATTGAAGCGCCTTTGCTAATTGGGCTGCTTGCTTACAGTGATTCAAGCCGAGGTGGCGTATTTAGTTTTGCCTACGATAAAGCATTTTTAACCTCAGCCTATCGCTTGCAAATTGATCCCATCCTGTCGCTTCACTCCGGTGAACTCTATAACGATGAAGCCGATAAAAACTTTCGCGCATTTCTTGATTCATCGCCTGATAGATGGGGGCGTATTTTAATGCAGCGGCGTGCGGCGATTGAGGCGCGCAAAGGTATTCGAGCAACAAGTCGATTAAACGAATTGGATTACCTGCTGGGCGTACATGACTCTTATCGGATGGGGGGGATTCGATTTAAGCGAGTAGGCTCGGATGCTTTTTTGGACGACAACTCTGAGTTTGCTGCGCCGCCAATGGCTTCTTTGCGAGAGCTAGAGCACGCAGCAATGCAGATTGAAAAAGACGATAACATCGACAGTGACGAGTATTACCGCTGGTTGAAAATGCTGATTTCTCCAGGCTCATCATTAGGTGGTGCAGGGCCCAAGGCTTGTGTCACAGATGAACAAGGCCACTTGTGGATTGCCAAGTTTCCCAATTTAAACGATACCCATGACGTGGGCGCATGGGAGATGGTCTGTTATGAATTGGCGTTGGCGGCAGGTGTTGACATGTATCCAAGTGAGATCAAGCAATTTTCGTCACAGCACCATACCTTTTTAACCAAACGGTTTGATCGCGACGGTGAAAAGCGACTGCATTTTTCATCGGCCATGACACAGCTTCAATACTATGATGGTGAACAATCTCAAGGTGCCAGCTACTTAGAGATTGCTGAATTTATTTCCAATTCTGGTGCACAAACCGAAGCTGATTTAGCACAGTTATGGCGACGTATTGTGTTTAATATTGCGGTGTCCAACACGGATGACCACCTGCGTAACCATGGGTTTTTATTAACAAAGAATGGCTGGAAGTTGTCACCCGCTTATGATTTAAACCCGATAGTGGGTAAGCATGGCCTGCATCTGAATATTACCGATGCAGACAACACTTTAGACTACCAACTAGCCTTTGATGTAAAAGATTTCTTCCGACTTTCGCAAACCCAAGCCACGCAAATTTACGATGAAGTATTAATGGCGGTTAAGCAATGGCAAACCGTTGCTAAGCGGCTAGGGATCAGCCGAGCGGAGCAAGCCATGAAACAATCAGCGTTTAACGTTTAATGAGTCAGTGAAACTATATTTTCATTTTTCAGCATATAGAGAAGTTATAGTTTCATTTTTAATCTTTGCCTCACACTCCATGTGTTGTCACACACCTCTTACCCCTTGGGCTTTTGGGGCAGTCTGGGCAAAGCCTTAATTCACGCTACTTAGCCACACACCAACCCTGCCCACAGGCTATTTATTACTTGGGGCATTATGTAAATTCTGGGGCAGCTAGCTACCTACACCCTCAGAAAGCTACACGATCTGGGCATTTATCTGCCTACTGCGTCCGTTTAGTACTGTCAAACTCCTAACTGAACTTAACAGAACAGTGAGGAAGCAAACGATGACCCCAACTACCCAATCACCCACCACATCAGTCCACTCAGCGCGTCAGCAACGGATTTTGCGTTTGCCCGAGGTAAAGGCCAAAACCGGCTTTGGCCGCAGCACCATTTATGCCTTGATGGCCAGCGGTGAATTTCCGCGTTCCATTCGCATTGGGGCGAGTGCCGTGGGCTGGTTAGAAAGCGATATCGACCAGTGGATTGAAACCCGCCGTATCGGTGCTGCTTATGGCCGTGGATGAACCATTAGCACCAACCCCGTTACCTGCCAATGAGATAAATAACAACGCGCCAACATTACCGCCAGGTTTTGCCTATAACCCGCAAAACTGGCTGGTGATGCAACCGGCAGGGCAAGATAGCCCAGTTAAAATCTGCTCTTGGCTGCAAGTGGCTGCTCGTACTCGCGATCCGCAAGGGGACAACTACGGCTATTTATTGCACTGGTTAGACGATGACAATCGCCATCGCTACTGGGCCATGCCCGCAGAACTATTGGCCGGAGACGGCAGCGAGTACCGCCGAATCCTACTCAGCCGAGGAATGCGGCTTAGTAACAGTGTCAAAGCGCGGCAGTTGCTCTCGCTGTTTATTCAACAAATGGGCGAACTGGCCACGCAAAAGGCTATCAGCGTGAACTGCATTGGCTGGCATCACCACGCTTATGTGCATCCGCGCCTCACCTTTTACCCAAGCGAACACAGCAACAACCCGCGCATGGTGCTGCAAACCATGCACCCGATAGAAGGCTTTATTCAACAAGGTAGCAGTGACAGTTGGCGGCAGCACGTTGGCTGTTATTGTCTGGATAACCCGCTATTAATTGTTGGTGTCTGCGCTGCACTGGCTGCCCCTTTGTTGCATTTGTGCGGGGTGGATGGTTTTGGTTTACACCTCTACGGTGCCAGCAGTACTGGTAAAACCGCAGCGTTGTATCCGGCATTATCGGTGTGGGGCGAACCTAATCAGCTACGCCACAGTTGGCGGGCCACGGCTAACGGTTTAGAAGGCACAGCATTGGCGCATAACGATGCCTTGCTGGCGCTCGATGAAATGGGCGAAGTTGACCCAAAAGAGGCGGGCGATGTCGCTTACATGCTTGCCAATGGCCAAGGTAAAACCCGTGCAGGCAAATACGGTGAAATGCGCTTACCCGCCCGTTGGCGTTTGGTGTTTTTATCCACTGGCGAAGTGACGCTTGAAAGCCATCTTGCCAGTATCGGCAAACGCGTGAAAGCGGGGCAGCAAGTGCGCGTGATTGATCTCAGTGCCGATGCCGGCGCGCAAATGGGCGTGTTTAACCAGAATCATGGAATGAGCGCTGCCGATTTAGCCGATCATCTAAAACAGCAAAGTCGCCAACACTACGGCAGCTTGGCCTTGGACTGGTTACGGTATTTAACGCAGCACAGCGCGCAGGTGCGCCCCGTTTTCCAAAACGTACGCCAACGTTTTTTAGCCAGCTTGCCTCCCGAGGCCGACGGCCAAGTGCGTCGAGTCGCCGAAAAATTTGCCTTACTGGCCAGCGCAGGCCTGTTAGCGATTCAGGCCAAGGTGCTCGATTGGCCAACCCAAAGTGTCGAAGCTGCCTGTTTAAGCCAGCTTAACCAATGGATACTTGCCCGCGGTGGTGTGGCCGCCAATGAAGACCAACAAGCGATTCGCCAAGTGCGTAGCTTTATTGAACAGCATGGTGAAAGCCGTTTTACACCTAAACAAATCGGTTACAGCAGTCAAGTACGCCAGCGTGCAGGTTGGCTTGATACTACTGGCCCACAAACTCTCTACCTGTTTTACCCAACTGGCTGGCGTGAAGCCACCGAAGGCCTAAGCCCAGATCGCGCTGCCAAAGCACTGATGGCCGCAGGCTACCTAGTCCCTGATGGCAACCGACCACAGCGAAAAGTCAGCCTGCCCGACAACACCCGCCCTCGTATGTACTGCGTGAAAGGCAGTATTTTGGATGACTAACGAGGCGATGAATCCTATGTAGGCTTGTCGCCTTGCAGTGCACCGCCAGTCAACACAAGGGCTGGACGAGGTTTAAAGGCTAAGGCAGACAAGACCGCTAGTGTACTGGTTGTGTACTTGCTGTGCAGGGGGGGCTTGTAATCGTCCTAAACGGAAAATATCCTTGCGCTATTATCAGCAGTTGATAAGATATGCGGATTATGTATAAGCGTACAGTCTTTCTATTGGCCAAGCGCTGTTTTATCTACTTGCTGGGAACCTAGTGAGCAAACCATTCGAGTAAGCTATGCGAGTAAAGCAATGAAAAACGCAAAACAATCGCGTTGCGTGATTGGGATTAAAGGGCAAAGCCCAGATCCCGATTTCCCCGTTGATATCTGGTTCGACTCGCTTAAATCGGTCGCCAATGTGCTGTCGAAAGAAAACCAGCAGTTGTTAAAAGTGATTGCCGAGCAACAGCCGCAATCGGTCACTGAGCTGGCCACGCTGACTGGCCGAGCGGTCAGTAATGTGTCGAGAACACTGAAAACATTGGATGGTTTAGGTATTGTAAGGTTGGTATCTTCAGATTATGCAAATACAAAGAAAATAGAACTGGAATACCAAAAATTCTTGGTCTTGGTATAAAGGATACGTATGAGTTTAAGACAACTTTTAACAGAAATAGCTGGTGGATGGGTACAAGCTAAAAATGAGAACTTTACAGGTCACCCAATAGCTAATTTACTAAGACGAGATTTGATTCAGGCAATAGAAACCACGCTACCTTCTCCAACAGATTATTTATTAAAAGCGAGCGCAGGGGCAGGAAATTGGGCAGACGTCCCTTGGTTGTCGATCCTCAATCCGGCAATAACAGAGTCAACACAGTCCGGTATTTATCCAGTTTATTTGTTCCGTTCAGATGGCAGTGGTGTTTATCTCTCGTTGGGCTTTGGAACTACGGAGCTTAAAAGGCAATATGGAACAACCCTAGCAAAGCAGAAGGCGGAGGAATTGCGCAGTACCATAAGGGGCTTAGATAATCGACTTGATGATTGGGATCAGAAAGTTGATTTGCGATCTAATACGACATTAGGCCAGTCTTATGAGTGGGCTTCAGCTGGAGCAAAATTTTATCCTTTAGACAATATGCCCGATGATAATACTCTTACATCGGACCTAATAGAATTATTAGAAATATATGCGGATGTAAATTTAGAGACCAATCAGAATTCAATGCCAGCAATAAGTAACGCGCAACTTATATCCAAACCCTTCCTCCTTCTCGCAGGTATCTCAGGAACAGGTAAAACCCGCTTTGTGCGTGAGCAAGCAAAAACATCACAGCAGTTTGCTGATACCTATTGTTTAACCTCAGTACGCCCCGACTGGCATGAGCCGAGTGATTTACTCGGATATATTTCACGCTTAAATGGCGCTGCGGAATACATCACTACTGATATATTGCAGTTTATCGCCAAAGCGTGGCGTGCCATTGCTGATAGTGGGTTAACCATCGAAGTTCAAGAAAGCGAAGACCAAGGTAAGCGTTTAGTAATGGCAGGCGAACGCGATGAGCTAGATAAGGTGCTGCCTTACTGGCTGTGCTTAGATGAAATGAACCTTGCCCCTGTTGAGCAGTATTTTGCCGACTATTTATCGGTACTGGAAACCCGCGAATGGCGTTGGACAGGCGATAGCTTTACCTACAGCTGTGATGCGCTATTAAAACCTGCCACCATTAATGCAGTCGCGGATAAAGAAAAGCTACGCAAAGCACTAGGCTTTGATGGTGAGCAATACGATGCACTGTGGGCAGACATTTGCCAATATGGTTTAGGTATTCCGTTTAACCTGCTTGTTGCAGGCACGGTGAATATGGATGAAACCACCCATGGCTTTTCACGCAAAGTGATTGACCGAGCGCTGAGCTTTGATTTTGGTGCATTTTTCCCTAACGACTATAACGACTTTTTCACCCCAACCAGCTGCAATAAACGTCTTAGCTATCCTATTTGGTCACATGCTAGCTAAGCAGATGTTGATTATGAAGTAGGCATTGAAGGTGGAGTAAATATTAATGTTGGTGCTGCAACGGTTGACTTCTTAAACCAAGTAAATTCAGTGCTAAAAAACACACCGTTTGAATTAGCGTTTCGTGCGCTTAATGAACTACTTCTCGCGGTTGCCAGCAGCCAACCACAAGATGATCTGACCCTAAAAGCCGTATGGGACGACTTTATGATGTGTAAGGTTCTGCCGCGTATCGAAGGCGATACAGACAAGCTGGCTACATCTGATGGTAAAGCCTTGTTGGTTGAACTGAGCACTGTGTTGGCAGATCAGTTAGCCCCTATTTGGTTAGCGTCTGACACAGACGAGGCCAATCAACGCCCTGACTTATATCGTGAGAAAATAGTGGCCGATGGTGCTACTGAAGAGGAAAAAGTACTTCGCATACCTTGCCGTTCAAAAGCGAAGTTGAAGTGGATGAGCGAGCGATTAGCCAGTGCCACCTTTACCAGTTTCTGGCCTTAATGAGTCGGTGCTGTTTGATGCCTTCTGTAATGAATGCAACCTATAAGCAGAACCCGTACAGTGATGGTGTAAGGAGTGGTAGGGAATGCCGGAGTTAATACGATTACAAACCCCTGACTTTGAGTTTTCGGTTTGGGCGAATGATATTAGCCAGCGGTTGAGCGTGTACCAGAATACAATGGCGCACAGGGCGAGCGCTAATGATGTACATAGCTACGAATTGCGCTTTGCGCCTGCGGTGCAGCTGAGCAATGCTATTGAACCGCAAGGGCTAGTTGCAGATGGTTTAGTACAAAGTGGGTTAGATGAAAGTGACTTAGCCGACAACGACCTTGTTGCCAATGGCTTAGCGAAACACGCTGAGCTGACATTAAACTCCCCCTTGTTTTTTGAGAATACTCAGTACCAGTTTGAGTGGGTCTTTTTTAGTGAAGTCACTCATGCGCGGTTAACCCATCGCAGCCAAAGCGTGAATGAGGCATTTCGTTTTGCCCCCGAAGTAAAAACCGCAAGGGGCGTAGTGCCCGCACGTTTAACCGGCACCATTAATACTGGCAATGATGTGGGCTGGTTACGCTTGCCACTTACCTTTGAGCACAATGGCAAAATACAGACTCAGCACATAGCCTTTGAAGTGCTGCCAACCAAAATGGCACTTCACCAAGACTTGCCCGCCATGTACCAAGCCATAGACAAAGTTTACCCTCTTTGGCGCTTTAGTTTGGTCGAAAAAACCGAACAAGATGCAGCGACCAGCCAGCAACGTGCGCATTTTCCATTGATGTGGTTGGCTAATTTTGCCGCGTTACGGGCGCGTTTTGAGCAAGGCTTAAAAGTGATTTGTGCTGCACCACATAGCCGTTTGCAACCGACGGTAGCTAATATCAAAGCGGCCAAATTAAAAGGCCGCCTGCCACATAAGTTAGCCGAGAAAGTTAAGCAAGACTTTGCGAATGGCCAGTACGATAAGCGCTATGCAGTCGAAAAAAGCAACTGAGTGTCGATACCCCAGAAAACCGTTTTATCAAAATGGCGGTGAGTAAAAGTAAGCGGCAATTAGCGGAGTTTGAACAAAAGCTTAGGCAGAGTAACCAAGCACCAGAACGGCAACGGTTGTCAGATTCATTTTTAAATGAGCTGCATAGTTGGCAGCAGCCGCTACAAAAAGTGTTAGGTCAGAGTTTTTTAAAAGAGGTGGGGGCATACACAGGGTTAAGCCGTGAGTCGTTAGTGCTACAGCAAAAAACCGGTTACAGCGCGGTGTATCGTATTTGGCAGGAGCTGAAATTTTATTTAGATGTGTTTGGCAATCAGTCGAGCATTTCAATGAAGTCGGTGGCCGAGATTTACGAAGTGTGGTGCTTTTTGTGTTTGAAACAGATTTTAGAGCAGGATCTCGGCTTTGAATTGGTTGAAAACAGTGCGACTAAGCTCGCCCAAAATGACTTTTTTGAGTACCAACTAAAAGACGGTTTTGCCGGTGCCTTTCGTTTTAAACGCAGCGATGGCGTGACCGCTAGGCTGGCACACGAGCCGAAATTTACCAAAAAGGGTCAATCAATCCGCTCGTACTTGGTTAACCAAGAGCCGGATATTGTCTTGGAAGTGACACTGCCAAAAAGCGCTGATTTAACGAAAGCAGACTCATCAGAAGAAAAGCAGTTTATTTGGCTGTTTGATGCCAAGTACCGCATTAAAACCGAGAAAAACCGCTTTGATGACAGCAATGAAGATATTGAAAGTACCGATTACGTACCAGACGACGCCATCAACCAAATGCACCGTTATCGGGATGCCTTGATTCGCCTATCAGAGCCCCGTTTGTCAGAGCCGCGCTTGTCTGAGTCACCATCCAGTAAAATCGAAGGACAACCAGCTAAAAAAAGCCGCCCAGTTTTTGGTGCGTTTGCTCTATATCCAGGCTTTTTTGATCAAACCACAACACCCAACCCCTACGCAGCCGCGATAGAAGAAGTGGGTATTGGCGCATTTGCCCTGTTACCTAGCCAAGATGAGCCTAGTCAAATTGATCTTACCCAGACTAAGAGCAGATATTCCGGCCATCAGTGGTTGCTAGAGTTCTTGCAAGCTCAAATTGGCACTGCGCCGAATGCACAAACAGGGCAAAACAATGAAGCCATGTATCCTGTGGCTGGCATGGCGGAAAGGCTCTACGTACAAGAAGCAGCACGCATACCATATTACGGCATGCGCCAAGTGCTATACCCTGATTTGACGATGACAGTGGCATTGGGCAAATATAACGACAGGTTCATAGATTGCTTTGAGAAGTTTAAAAATGAGGAATTACATTTTTATCACCTTCCAGTTTCGACATTTGAATTAAATTTTAAATCCCATGTTGTCAATGAGATTAGATACTTAGCCTTGATTCCAAATTATCAAGTGAGCCACGATATTAGACTGGTCTGGCCAATTAGAAATGTTCAATATGTAAAGAGACGAGAAATCGAATTATCCATCACAGGATATGAAAGTGACTCTGATGAGCCTTATATATTGTTTGAACTGGGTAAACCTTTTTCTTTGAAAGCTCCGGTTGTTTTCCAGCCTAATGGTAGGTTTAGGCATTCGATAAAAATCACTACAATGGAGCAATTAGAACGAGCAGAGTACTTAAATCAAGCCAAAGCCGTTTACCTAGAGGCTTTGGCATGAGTGGGTATGGTTTTTTAAATATGACTTTGTTCATTTAATAGTATTGGTAAGGTAAATATGGTACCAGCTCAACCTAAAATTTATCATATTGTTCATGTAGACAGGCTCGCTTCTATTTTGGCATCTCAAGGATTGTTATGCGATGCCCAAATCATTGCACAAAATGCTATAGGCACAACGATAGGAATGAATACCATCAAGCAGCGCCGTTTAACAGAGTTAACCTTGAGCAGTTATCCGGATTTGTTTGTTGGACAATGTGTGCCATTTTATTTTTGTCCTCGTTCCATCATGTTGTATGTAATTCATAGAGCTGATAGTGAGGAGTTAGCATATAAAGGCGGGCAAGAGCCAATCATTCATTTACAAGCCGATTTAAATGCAAGTGTTCAGTGGGCACGGCAGCAAAATCACCGTTGGGCATTTACTTTATCGAATGCGGGCTCACGTTTTTTTGAAGATAGAAATGATTTAGCGCAGTTGAATGAGCTGGATTGGCAGGCAATTGCTGCAACGCAATGGCAAAATTGCAAAGAGGGAAAACAAGCTGAGTTTTTGATGGAACGCAGTTTTCCTTGGCACTTGATAGAAGCTATTGTGGTAAAATCCCCCGCTATTTATCAGCAAGTTGCAAACATCTTGCGAACAGCAGCATTTAAGCCCAAACTAACAATAAATTCTAACTGGTATTACTGAGGAGGCCGTAGATATGATTAGAATGACACATGGTGATATTTTACGCGCTGATGCAGAAGCGATAATTAATACTGTTAATTGTGTTGGCGTGATGGGGCGTGGCATAGCACTACAATTTAAAAAGGCGTGGCCAAACAATTTCAATGCTTATGCTCTTGCTTGTAAAAACAAAGACGTACAGCCAGGTAGAATGTTTATTTTTGAAACGGGTCAATTAGCCAATCCTCGTTATATTATTAATTTCCCGACAAAACGCCACTGGCGTGCTGCAAGTCGTATTGAAGATATTGAATCTGGCCTTGTAGCGCTGGTTGATGATATTCAACGGCTTGGAATAAAATCTGTTGCTATTCCACCGCTAGGTGCTGGTTTAGGTGGCTTAGATTGGGCAATTGTGCGTGAAAAAATTGAAGAGGCAATGAAGCCTTTGCGTGATGTGGATGTTTTTCTCTACGAGCCTATAGGTGCGCCTCAAAACGATAAAATAGCAAAACATAAAGCAGTGCCTAACATGACGGCTGGTAGGGCTGTATTAATTGAGTTAGTGCAACGCTATTTAAGAGGTTTGCTTGACCCAACCGTTTCGTTACTTGAAGTTCATAAGCTTTTGTATTTTATGCAAGAAGCAGGTGAACCATTAAGATTAAAATACGAAAAAGCGCATTATGGCCCTTATGCACAAAATTTGCGGCATGTGTTCAATGCGATTGAGGGGCACTTTGTCTCTGGTTATGCCGATGGTGGAGATGCACCTGAAAAAGAGTTACGGCTAGTGCCCAGTGCTATAGAAGATGCGCAGGAGTTTCTTACTCAACACCCTGACACTCGAACACGATTTGAGAAGGTGTCGCAGTTAGTTGAAGGTTTTGAGTCCCCACAAGGCTTAGAACTCTTGGCAACGGTTCATTGGTTAAGTAAACATGAGCCAGTACAAAGCACCGAAGAACTTGTACAAAAGGTGCACTCATGGAATTCACGCAAACAAATGTTTACTGCAAGGCAAATTGCGATTGCAGAGCAGGTGTTAACAGATCAAAGCTGGATAACTGCATAGTTAATAAATAACGTAACTATTCGGAAATTCCGGATAGTTTATTTTTATTTTGTCTGGATCCTTTTCCCCGTCAATTCTAAAAACAGTACTCCGACAGTTCGAGTTTGTTTTTTGGCTGTGAGCCTTAGGGTTTTGCTACCGAAATGAATGTCGGTAGCAACACGTGATTCAGAGTGATTTTCGTTTTCTAGCTGTTAGCCAATGCAGTGGGAGGATATGTGATGAATACTCGAACCTGTTCAATTTGTGAGATGGGTCAACTCATCCTTCATACTAAAAAGATTACGGTTGAGCATTTGGGGCAACAAGGCCAAATTGAAAGCCAGTATTCAATGTGTGATTATTGTAACAGTGAACAGGTAGGCGAAGATGAAGCTCGATTTAATCAGCTCGCCATGAATGCCTTTAAAAAGCAGGTGCTTAAAAAAGTCTGATACTTAAAAAGGTATGAGTGATGGCGGGTGTGTGACTCAACGGGCAAAATGGCAGTTGTTCGGTTATTCCGAACAACTGCTAAGTAAAATCGACATCAAAAAATATCGAGCTATTTGGCGCTTTTGATATTAAAATCGCATCAACAACACCCCTCCCGCTACCCGTTAGATCAGCGCCCCGCGAGGGGTTACTCGTTTTTAAGGCTTCTAATTTTTGCTACCGTAATCAGTTACGGCACCAAAATTAGCTTCCAACCACACATCATTCTCCGGCTCACAAAGGTGGTGCAGCAGCGCTAGGTTTAACTGGTGACTGATCACTTTGCTGTTTCGTTTTCGGTTGGCTTTTATCAAACCGCTCAGTAATAACCCCATGCACGATTTACCCATTTGCTCCGGCGAACTGGGCAGGCAAAAGGCGCGGTTTTGCTGTTTGGGGTGCAAGGTAGCGCGTTTTCCTGTTTTAGATAAAGGCGTGATGCACCAAAAGATACAGGCGTTGGCCGGTCTGTTTGCTTGTAATGTTCTGGTTTGGCTCGTGCCATCCCTATATGTAGGTAACAAATGTGCCGGTAACAAAACCAACCCGCCTTGCGCGTGGCCTTCAACCTCAGGTAAAGGTAGCCAATACAGGTTTGGCCATTGCTCAGGGCTTTGCCATTTTTCCACGATCACTTGTGCGCCAATGCTATTCAGCCATTGATGAATCGGGCAGCCTAGGTGTGCTTGTTTAACGCGCGGTAACTGATAGGTCAGCCAGCGGGTGATGCGTTCAGCTGCATTCTCGCACTGGCTTAGTGCTGGGTAGAGGGTAAAGGCTCCTTGCCCAACCACCAAGGCGACCACCTGCTGTATCCATTCTCTATCCAAATCGTTAGCACTTGCCCATAACACGTCACTTATCACCTTATTGGTTCGTCATGCCGTCTATTTTCAGTGGTCGGGTGCAGACTCGGTGGTGAAATAGATGAAAGAAATGGCCATCAAACTCACCAGTCAAATCGGTTTTTTATGATGACCTGTGCGCGGCTAACTGTTTGATATACATAGTCCAATACAGCGCTGTTTGGCGGCATTTGGCTAGTGCAAAAAAATCGAGACGCCAAACGATCGTTTGCATTCTGGGTTTAAAAAATCAAACGGTTTGTACTTTGATGCTGAGGTTGGTTTAGGGTACAAAAAGTGCCAAACCTTGCTTTGATTCAGTACTGGCGAGGCCTACCGGCTTTGGATTTCAATCGAGAAGCCAAACAGTGAATGGGCTAATTTCCCTGTTTGGCGTTTCGATCCAAAAGCCAAACGGATAGTGGTTTTGGCGTATGGGTATAAAGGCATGGGGAAGTGTGTGGCGGCTGTTGAAACTCATGGATTAGCAAATGACGCATAGAGGGGATTGCATCAGCTGATCAAAGTAAGTAATTGGGTTGGTTGATTTAGCTTAAAACTGGGTGTGGCATTTTTACAACCCATTGTCCTAACTGCCCACGGTAAGTGAGCGCGCGCGTTACGATTTATCTATAATTGCACATCAAAAAGTGCTTGGTGATACATAATAGCTAATCATTCTTGTGTTTGTGGGATTACGGTGATATGTTTTTGTATATAATTATTCCTAATTGATGCATTAAGGCGTATCGAAATGAGCTATGTAACAGAGCAGATACTAGAAAGTCTTCGAGAAGCTCGGGTACGCAAGGGGTTTAGCCAAAGAGAGTTAAGCGCACGGTCGGGTGTACCGCAAAGCCATATTTCGAAAATCGAGTCTGGCGGTGTTGATTTAAGAATATCCAGTTTAATTGCACTTGCCCGTGTACTCGACCTAGAGCTATTGGTTGCGCCTAAAAAGTCCATTCCTGCCATCAAGTCAATCATTCGAAGCAGCCAAGGGATTAGCGATGAAGGTGAGGCAATGTCGCCCGCATATCAGTTAGAGGAAGACGACGATGACTAATCATGTTTCTACGCTCAACGTGTTGCTCTACGGGGAACCTATCGCAACGATCACCAACGTGGGCAATGACAGAACGCTTTTTGCCTTTATGGATTCGTACATTCATGATGAATCACGGCCCGTGTTAGGGCTGGGCTTTAAAGATTCGCTAGGTGGCTTGCTGACTAACTTTAAACCGACCCAAACCAAGTTAACTCCGTTTTTCTCTAACCTTTTGCCAGAAGAAACCATGCGTCATTACCTGGCAGAGCGTGCCGGAGTGAACCCCGCACGAGAATTTTTTCTATTGTGGGTGTTAGGACAAGATTTAGCAGGTGCGATCACGGTTGAACCTGCTGATGGCGAAGCGCTGCCGCCTAATGTGCATCAAGACATTGACGATGAAACGGAAATTGAATTGCCAATGCGTTTTTCATTAGCGGGTGTACAGTTGAAGTTTTCAGCCGTACAACAGGCAAACGGTGGTTTGACTATTCCTGCAACCGGTCAAGGTGGCTCTTGGATTGTAAAATTGCCATCGTCTCGCTTTGACGCTGTGCCAGAAAATGAATATTCGATGATGGAACTGGCTCGAATGTTGGGAATGAATGTGCCAGAAACGCGGCTACTCCCCATTAACCAGATTGCTAATATCCCAGATGGTATTGGTAAATTTGGCGATGCTTTTAAAAATGCTCAGGCGTTTGTGATCAAGCGCTTTGATCGTGCAGGTGATCAAGCCGTACATATTGAAGATTTTGCGCAAGTGTTTGGCGTCTATCCTCAAGATAAATACAAAAAAGCCAGTATGCGCAATATTGCTCAGGTTATCGGCATCGAAGGTCAAGACGAAGACATTGCAGAATTTACGCGTCGATTGGTGTTCAATACCCTAATTGGCAATGCGGATATGCATCTGAAGAATTGGTCTGTGATTTACAAAGACAAGCGCGCAGCATCGATTGCACCTGCTTATGACTTTGTCTCGACCATTCCTTATATCCCCGATGATAGTGCACCGCTGAAGGTGAGTCGTAGCAAGAAATTCAGTGATTTCACGCTGGATGAGCTGTCACACTTGGCGGCTAAAGCCATGCTGCCAGAAAAATTGGTGTTAGATACTGCCAAGCAAACCGTGGCAGGCTTTCATGAAATCTGGGCGAAAGAAAAAGCGCATTTACCGCTCACCAAGTCGATGATTGAAGCAATTGAAAAACATTTGCGAAGCATACCGCTACGCTAAAATGAGAACCGACGCGTACAAAGATACAGAGGCGTCGGTCATATTGGTTTAAAGATTATGTTTGGTGGCTTGTTTTGTTAATCCAAGCCCCGATTGCCCCATTCCTTGGGGCAGTTTAATATCCTCTTATTCACCCTCTAAAGCTCGGCATATCAAGTGCTGCCCCATTGTCCCAACTGCCCACGGTAAGTGAGCAAACGGGGGGCTTGCTAGTTTCGCCTGATGGGCCTTTTCGGCATGCGGCTGCGTTTGCCATCGAAAAAGGCCAATACTCTGAACCAATAGAGTGATTCTTCATACCCCAAGCTGTGCGTTGGACGTGCAGGCGGGATGAGCCCCAGTTTGCGTCCTAAACTGACAATCACGTAGAAAATGAGCTTTAGCATCAGCCAAGGAGCGAGTACCACGAATACCATCAGGCAATGCCGAGTAAGTGCGTAGCCTATACCATGATGTTGTTCGAGTAAGGTAATGCCAATACACCAACCAAGGCCTGCCAGCATGACTATTGGAAAGGTAATGGGGGCGAGTCGCATCATAAATTGCATGTTAATGCCCTCCTGCATGCTGTTGCGAATGTGGCTCAAAGTTCACCAGTGGTTCAACTACATCAGCCACGGTTTGATGGGCAATTCGGCGCTCTTCAAAGTAATCGTGGCGGTCGTAGATGCCCTCAACGCCTTTTAGCTTATGGTTAAGACAGCGTTCGGCCACGTTGCCTGCAATGCCCAAAGAGGCGGCAAGGCTGCGAAAGGTGCGGCGTAAATCGTGTACGGTGAAGTGTTCCAGTTTACCCATTTTATTGGGTGGCTGTTTTTTGCGCCCAGGCTCGCGACCAAAGAGTTTAGAAATGGCGCGGTTTAGCGTATCTGGCCCCATATGTGGACGATGGCTTGCTCGTCTGGCTGGGAAAACATAAGGCGAGCCACAAGCGCGGATTTGCAACTCTTTAAACCAAGCAATGGCTTGGCGTGGTAAGGGAATGCTGATTGGCACGCCGGTTTTGCTGCGTTCTTTGGGTAGATCCCACACGCCCGTGGTTAAGTCCATTTCACGCCACATGGCTTCGCACAGTTCGCTTTTGCGTACGCCCAACACCAAAAACAGGCAGCAAGCGAGGTAGTTATCGCGGCCAAAGCTGTTGATATGGGTATGGAACACGCTGAAGGCGTAGTGAATTTCCTCTTTGCTGAGCATCCTGTCTTTACTGGACTCCACGCCACCGGCATCGTCCACGGTGAAGGCTGCGGCTGGGTTGTTCAGGGTTAAGTCGAGCTTTATCGCATGTCGAAACAGCTGCTTCATGTACATCAAGGTGTCGTTGGCAATGGTAGGGCGGTTACTTTCTCGAATGCGCTCTAATACTTCACGTACATGTGTTGGACGCACTGCTTGGATAGGGAGTTGACCAATCACTGGTGCAATCTCTTTGGTAAAAACACGTTTGGGTATATTGGGGTGCTTTAACCGGCGACTTAAGTCTTTGGCATACCAGTCTTGAAACAGCTGGCTGACATTTTGGATCTCTGGGATGGTTTCAATAGCGCGAATTGCTAATGGATCTTCACCTTGCTGAAGTTGTAGCTGCATTTTAGACGATTCAAGTCGAGCCTCTGCTAAGGTCATACTTGGATATTGACCGAGCGTGGCTTCTCGTCGTCCGTTTAGGCTGGTATACCTTAGCATCCAATACGGCATGCCAGATTTTCTTACGCAAAAATATAGGCCATTACCATCACTGTATTTTTTGTTTGCTGCTGCGGTGCGAGCATAAGATTGCACCTGAGTTGCGGTTAGTTTTGCCATCGTTTGTTACTCTATATTCCTAAGAAATCGTTAAAATTTGCTCACCATTGCCCACCACTGTTTGTTTATCGATTGGTTCGATAGTTGAGTGATTGAACAATCTGCAAGCAGCACGATAAGTGGGGATGGCATAAGGCGGTGGTGAGATAGATGCAAAAATCTGCTCACCAGATACCTTGACTTTTTGCTTATTGAGTCAAAAAAACAGGTCTTGCCCACCATTTTGCCCACCACTTAAACAGCAACTGGTAACGGACATCTGCAAACCGATTTGGACGGGGAAAATAAAAAAGCCCTGTATTTACAAGCAAATAACAGGGCTTCTAAGACATTCTTGGACGGGTAAAAAAACTATTCGATATTTTGAATCTGCTCACGCATCTGTTCGATCAAGACTTTCAGATCAACAGAGTATCGTGTTGTATCGGTATCAATCGATTTAGAGCCCAGCGTATTTGCTTCGCGATTGAGTTCTTGCATCAAAAAGTCTAATCGACGACCAATAGGCTCGTCACGCTGCATAGTGTGGCTAACTTCTTTGACGTGACTTTGCAGGCGATCAATTTCTTCGGCCACATCGG
>DRHY01000304.1 GCA_011052985.1 Methylophaga thalassica | reverse complement strand
TAGCCTTGTGCTCTGGCTGTGAAATCCCAAATATCACCGTTATACGTAGTCTCTGCTCTACGATCTAGATAAGTACGACTTGAGAGATTGAGGCTTGAACCAAAATCTTCAAAATATTGCCTATCAGAAACATAATTGTAGTCTAGATAGGTGCTCCATCTAGATGTGATATTACCCTGATGTTTCCAAGAAAATAATTTACGCGCTTCTTGATAGTTTGGATTACCACCTTCACTATTATTTTTTAAATCATCTGAATTAAGGTAGTTTGCTTCGATTTCACCTTCACCAAAGTCAAACAAATAGCGAAATTGACCACCCAGCATTAAGCCCCGGTCAGTCATGTATCGTGGCATCACAGTTGCATCTAAATTGGGGGCAATATTCCAGTAATAAGGAGTAGTGACATCAAAGCCCGTTTCACTACTACTTCCCACAGAAGGCACTAAAAATCCAGATTTACGCTGGTCATTAAGTGGGAAACTGATGTACGGCGTATAAAAGACAGGCAAGCCGCCCATTCTTATGACCACATCCGTCGCTTGCCCCACGGCAGTTTCATGATCTAAATGTACTTTATCAGCTTGGAGTTGCCAGGCATTACTGCCTTCTGGACAGGTGGTGTAGGTGGCTTTGTTAAGATCGGTTGTGGATTGACCCTGCCTTAAAATATAACTAGCATCACCTCGTGCATGCATCGTTTTAGTATGGTAAGTGGCATCTAACATTTGCCCCTTATCATCTGTAGTCGACCACTCTGCCTGCTCTGACTCGACTATCATTTCACTATCGCGCAGTTTGACATTACCATTTGCACGCACATCACCAGTGTTACGATTGTAAGTGGCTCTGTCGGCACTCAAGGCCTGTCCGTCTCTAAGCACATCAACGTCACCAGAAAAAATAGACGTGCCATTCTGAAGAATTTGTACGTCGTTAGCTTTGACATCGATTGGACTGTTTTCCCCTGTACTCAATGGGACAGCGACCGGAAGAAACTGATCTTCATAACCAAAGTGACAGCTCAATCCTTGCTCTTGTTGTGCAAATGCCATAGTCGTAGACAAGGACAATAACACTGATGATAAAAACTTCTGTTTGCGCATGTTAATCCTCAAGCTGCTAACCCAGCCATGATCGATGCCTTGACTTAGTGTTAATTAATCCACAATTTATCGCATATAAATGATTAATCGGCAAATCAGAGAGGTAATGAGACGAGATGAATGAGACCTTATACAAAGTAGCTCAAGTACTTAGCCATAAACACAAACGGCTGTGAAACTTCAGGCTTAGTTATACTTCCGTTGATGGACTCAGGCCCTGGAAAATTATTTAGTTAATTTTGTTGACACTAGCAGACTCAGTCCCTATGATATGCGCTTCCTTTCGGGGGCTATAGCTCAGCTGGGAGAGCGCTTGCATGGCATGCAAGAGGTCGGCGGTTCGATCCCGCCTAGCTCCACCAGGAAAACGAAAGAAAACAGTTTTAGTCCCCTTCGTCTAGAGGCCTAGGACACCGCCCTTTCACGGCGGTAACAGGGGTTCGAACCCCCTA
Organism: Methylophaga thalassica; assembly: GCA_011052985.1. Lineage (GTDB taxonomy): Bacteria > Pseudomonadota > Gammaproteobacteria > Nitrosococcales > Methylophagaceae > Methylophaga > Methylophaga aminisulfidivorans_A. Next base: position 15,872 of record DRHY01000304.1, on the reverse strand, counting down.
GGGGACGCCAATATTAAGAATCGGGTTTGAGTGTCAAACCCGTTTTTTATGTTATTAAGATTAGAAATACCGTATAGTTAAAGTTACTGGGTCCCCTTCGTCTAGAGGCCTAGGACACCGCCCTTTCACGGCGGTAACAGGGGTTCGAACCCCCTAGGGGACGCCATCTTTAATACTTACCTAGATAAGTATCTGAATTGGCAAATATCGTTCTGCATTAATCACCTAAAATATCTCTGTAGCACCCTCAGAAAACACTTCAAATTTAATTGATTCTCCTATTCATCCACCATGCCATCAACGCAAATAAAAATGTTGGCGCTGAGGCAGCTATGAATGGATACAGATCATAGACTAATGCCAGTTGCTGAAAACTTTGATTGAAGATATAAAAGCCTAACCCTACCAACGTCCCTGCTAATACTCGACCGCCAATAGGACTAGAGCGCAAAGGACCGAATATAAACGGGACGGCTAACAACACCATCACAGCAGTACTGATAGGCATCATTACCTTACTCCAAAAAGCCAGTTCATATTGAGCAACAGATTGATGATTCGTTTTTAAAAAATCAATGTAACTTAGCAGGTCCCATACAGGTAAGAATTCTGCCGGTACAACCACCACATTTAACATGCCAGGATTCAATTCTGACTTCCATGTTGCATAGCTTATGGCATTAACCTCAACCCCACTTTCATCAATGCTGCTTTGGACAACATCTGATAAAACCCATCCACCATCTTTGTATGTGGCCTTTTTCGCTTTAGTTAACGCTCTTAAACGATTGTTATCATCAAACTCATAAATAGCAATATTTGAGAAGTTACCATTTGAATTGATTTCTTCAATGTGATTAAAGTGGTTGCCGTCACGAGTCCAAAAGCCATGCTCGGATCGAGTCCCCACTGTGCCCGTTTGAGCAAGTGACTGTTTTTCCATCGCAAATTGTTCAGCAACAGGTCTAAGGATTTCCCCAATCAACAGGGCAGCAATGACCAATAACCCGGCAACGATCATCACCGCTTTATTAATATCTCTGACAGAGATACCCGCTGCACGCATGGCCACTAACTCACTCTGGCTGGCTAAAGTACCTAAACCGATAACACTACCTAATAATGCTGCAACTGGAAGTAATTCATATATTCGTTTTGGCATGGTGAGCAAAAGATAGCTAACAATATCCATCAACTGGTATTGCCCTTTGCCCAAGTCGTCTAGTTCCGCCACAAAATCCATGAAAGTGTATAACCCTAGCAGCACAAGTAACACAATGACGGTGCTACTCAAAATGTGAGAAGCGATATATCTGGAAAGTAATTTCATGAGCGTAATCTTCCCTGTTTGCGATCAGCAAAATAACGTTGTATCTGAGCTCGATTCATCAACAGATAGGCGATAAACATCATCAACAGATGGACCCAAATCGCACCAAAAAATACATTCACATTTCCCTTTTCAATCCAAGCGCTGTTTACACCCAAAAGATTGCTGTAGATGATATATATTAGTATTGCAGGGACAAAACCGGCGAAACGACCTTGCCTTGGGCCAGCATTAGCTAAAGGAATGGCTATCAAACACAGAATCAATGTCATGATGGCAGCAGAGCAGCGCCACTGAATCTCAGCCAAATCTTTATCTGTGCCTTGCGCCCACAAAACTGATGTTGGTAATGCTTTGTGACGCTGACGAACTTGTCCTTCATCCCCTTTTTCAACAAGCAAACTGTGTGATGCGAACTGAGCAATGGTGAAGTCTTTGTCACCTGCCTTTCCCTCATAACGATGCCCGTTATTTAACACAAGAAATTTATCGCCTGTCTTTCTATCTATTTCAAAGTGGCCCGTTTCAGAACGAAAAATCAGCGGTTTATTAGGTCGATGTATTTCAATAAATACGTTTTCCATTAATTGTTTATCAGCACTTAATTTTTCTGAGTAAAATGTCCATTGACCATCACGACTCTCTTTAAAGCTCCCAGCCAATAACCCAGTGGTATTGGCCGACATTTTACCGCGTTGTTCGACTTCAGAACGTTTTGATAAGGCATCTGGCACCGTCACTAAAGAAAGATAAGCCACTGTTGTGGCAACCACACCAGCAAATAACATGACATTACGAATGATACGTTGCCGAGAAATACCACAGGCTGACATCACGGTCAGTTCATTGTCAGAACTCATCCTTCCTAGCGACAATAGAACAGCCAAAAATGCCCCGATGGGTAATAGCAAGGATAAGGCACCTAATGAGCTATATCCCAATAAACTGAAGATAAGTCCCGAGGGCATATTGCCCACGGCTGCCTCGGCCAGGTATCGAGCAAATCGCGTTGAGATATAAATCAACCAAAGCACACCAGTTACGGCAAGCAGATTGATACCAAACTCCTTGAACATATAGCGGTCAATAAGCATCAGTCGAGAAAAAATCTGTTGAGGAACGTTGCGCATGTATTAAGAGTCTTGGTTAGAATAGAAGTGTTACTATCTGACACACAAATTAAGTCGATTAGTCTAAACCAAATTGTCCTTACAGGAGAAATCCATGCAGTATTTTGTTACCAGTGATGACTTAACATCACTTCAAACTGAGTCTATCGCTGTTGCTATTTACGACGACAAAGCACTCAGCCCATCAGCTGAAATTCTCGATAAAGCGAGCAATGGTGCTATAAAACGTATCCTCGAAACAGGTGATCTGACTGGCAAACCAGGACAAACCTTGTTTATCCATCATCTCGAAGGCGTCAGCAGCCCACGCGTTCTACTAATCGGGGCTGGAAAAGCAGATAGCTGCAGTGAAAACGACTTTAATACAGCCACTACTGCTTGCGCAAAAGCACTAGATAGCAGTGGAGCACAGACGGCTGTAAGCTGCCTAACCGATATTGTAGTTAAAGATCGCAGTGTGGCTTGGAAAGCACGCCAAATAGCGACGAATACTGCCACCTCGCAATATCTTTTTACGCAAACCAAACCGTCCAGCAAAAGAAACGAAAACCCACTAACTCAGCTCAGCATTCATTGCAGTGATTCAGAAGTAGCAGAAATTGGCCAAGCTGTTGAGCGAGGCGCTGCAATCGGTGAAGGAATGAACTTAGCTCGAAACCTTGGCGACCTTCCAGGGAATGTCTGTACACCCAGCTATCTAGCAGAGCAGGCAATCTCAATCGGTCAACAATATCCGACAGTCACCACCACGATTCTGGAAGAAGCCGATATGGAAGCGTTGGGCATGGGCTCACTGTTATCTGTGTCGCGCGGAAGTCGTCAGCCAGCCAAACTCATCACTATGGAATACAAAGGTGCTGGTGATGCCAAACCTGTGGTACTGGTAGGTAAAGGACTAACTTTTGATGCCGGTGGCATTTCACTCAAACCATCTCAAGGGATGGATGAAATGAAATACGATATGTGTGGTTCAGCCAGTGTTTTTGGCACTATCGATGCGATTGCTAAGCTTGGTCTGCCCATTAATGTCGTAGGTGTTGTACCCAGTTCAGAGAACATGCCTGATGGCGATGCCAATAAACCGGGTGACATTGTCACCAGCATGGCAGGTAAAACGATTGAAATTTTAAATACCGATGCTGAGGGACGTCTGATCTTATGTGATGCCCTGACATACAGCGAACGTTTTGATCCTGAAATAGTGATTGATATCGCCACACTTACTGGCGCCATTATCGTGGCTCTGGGGAGTACAACAACAGGTCTAATGTCAAACAATCAACAATTGGCAGATGACTTACTAAAAGCCGGTCACGATAGTTTTGATCGTGCATGGCAATTACCACTTTGGGATGATTATCAACCTTTACTAGATAGCAATTTTGCTGATATCGCCAATATCGGTGGTAAAGAAGCAGGCAGTGTTACTGCCGCATGTTTCTTATCACGCTTTACTGAAAAATACACATGGGCGCATTTGGACATTGCTGGCACAGCTTGGACCAGCGGTGGCAAAAATAAAGGCGCCTCAGGTCGTCCGGTACCAATGTTGGTTCAGTACTTATTAAATCGCATTGAGACTCAGAACTAACAATGACTCGAGTCAGTTTTTATATTTTAAAAACCGCACAGCTGGAAGAGCGGCAGGCATTTGCCTGTCGCCTTGCAGAAAAGGCCTATCATCAAGGCCATCAGGTATACATCCACACCAGCTCAGCTGAACACAGTGAATTACTCGATGAAGCTATTTGGGCCATTAGACCTGACAGTTTTGTGCCTCATGAAATCGTTTCTGATATCAGTAATAACAGTCCCGTTTTGATTGGTCATGAAGATAAAAAACCACCTCGATTGATGGATGTATTAATCAATATGACCGATGAACAACCGTTGTTTTTTAGTCAATTCGAACGCGTCGCTGAAATTATTGATGAACGTGATGAGTCGAAAAAAGCTGGTCGTGAACGCTTCCAATTTTACAAACAACGTGGTTATGAGTTAGATACGTTCCACGTCTAAATTACGCCATAGCTTTCTTTCAAGACTAAATCATTATTCGCACTGAACAGGATGCTGCTGAGCAGGTATAATGCCCTGCTTATTTTCTAGACAAAAAAATCTGAAACTCATGGAAAAAACATACAGTCCTGACGCGATAGAACAACGCTGGTATCAAAAATGGGAAAAGGATGGTGAATTCAAACCATCAGGTGAAGGCAATCCATATTGCATTATGCTACCGCCCCCCAATGTCACCGGTCGTCTGCATATGGGCCATGCCTTTCAAGATACCCTGATGGACACCCTGATTCGTTATCACCGCATGAAAGGTGATAATACCTTATGGCAAGCTGGTACTGATCATGCAGGTATCGCCACTCAAATGGTGGTTGAACGTCAACTCAATGCTGAAGGCCAAACACGCCATGATCTTGGGCGTATCGACTTCACTAAACGCATTTGGGAATGGAAAGCCGAATCAGGTGGCGCTATTACCAGTCAATTACGTCGGATTGGTACGTCGATGGATTGGAGTCGTGAACGCTTCACCATGGATGATGGGCTTTCAGAAGCAGTAAAAACAGTATTCGTTAAGCTGCATGAAGAAGGCTTGATCTATCGTGGTAAACGCCTAGTTAACTGGGATCCAGTTTTACATACCGCGGTTTCAGACCTAGAAGTTTTATCCGAGGAAGAAGCCGGTCATCTTTGGCACTTACGATATCCACTAACCGATGGATCTGGCCATTTAATCGTAGCAACGACACGTCCAGAAACGATGCTGGGCGATAGTGCCGTAGCGGTGCACCCTGATGATGAACGTTATCAATCGATGATCGGTAAAACCATCAGTCTGCCTCTGGTTGGCAGAGAAATTCCTATTATCGCCGATGATTATGTGGATCGTGAATTCGGAACTGGCTGTGTAAAAATTACCCCAGCTCATGACTTCAATGACTACGAAATGGGTCAACGTCACAATCTAGATATCTTCAACATCCTGACGCCAGATGCTGCAATCAATGATGAAGCACCTGAGAAATATCAGGGTCTAGATCGTTATGATGCACGGAAAGCCATCATTGAAGATCTTGAGCAATTAGGCCTGTTAGAAAGTATCCAAGATCATAAATTAATGGTCCCTCGTGGTGACCGCAGTAACGCTGTCATAGAACCATTATTGACTGACCAATGGTATGTCAAAGCTGATGTTTTAGCTGAGCCTGCCGTTCAAGCAGTGAAAGAAGGTAAAGTCAAATTTGTCCCAGCCAATTGGGATAAAACCTTCTATAACTGGATGGATGGTATTCAAGACTGGTGCATCTCTCGTCAAATCTGGTGGGGACATCGTATACCGGCTTGGTACGATAACGATGGCAATGTATATGTTGGTCATGATGAAGCTGAAGTTCGCCAAAAACATAATATCGCTGCTGATGTTGAGCTAAAACAAGATGAAGATGTGTTGGACACCTGGTTCTCGTCTGCACTCTGGCCCTTCTCAACACTGGGATGGCCAGAAAATACCGATGCACTGAAAACCTGGTATCCCACCAGTGTGTTAGTCACGGGCTTTGACATCATTTTCTTCTGGGTAGCCCGAATGATGATGATGGGCATCAAGTTTATGGATGATGTGCCATTTAAAGAGATCTATATTCATGGCTTGGTGCGAGATGCACAAGGTCAGAAAATGTCGAAATCCAAAGGTAATGTACTGGATCCAATCGACATCATAGATGGGATTGATTTAGAAGATTTAGTGGCCAAACGTGTATCAGGCATGATGCAACCCAAGCTTGCTGCCAAGATAGAAAAAGCGACACGCAAAGAGTTTGCTGAAGGCATTCAACCTCATGGCACTGATGCGCTTCGCTTTACTTTTGCTTCGCTAGCCTCAACCGGTCGTGATATTAATTTCGATATGAACCGTATCGCAGGTTACCGTAACTTCTGTAATAAGTTGTGGAATGCAGCACGTTATGTGTTAATGAATACTGAAGGTGAAGATACGGGTATCTCGAATACTGATGTAGAACTTAGTTTGGCCGATCGCTGGATTATTTCGCAATTACAAATAACTGAAGCCGAAGTTACCAAAGCGATTGATACCTATCGTTTTGATCATGCTGCTCATGGAGTTTATGAGTTTATTTGGAACAACTACTGTGATTGGTATTTAGAGTTATCTAAACCGGTGCTGATGAGTGACTCTTCATCAGATGCAGCGAAACGTGGTACACGTCAGACACTTGTTCGCGTACTTGAGGCCATCTTACGAATGGCACATCCATTAATCCCCTTTATCACGGAAGAAATTTGGCAAACCATCGCGCCTCTTGCTGGTGTTGAAGGTCAAACAATTATGCGTCAGCCCTACCCTCTTGCTGATAACAATAAGATTGACCAACAAGCCGTTAAAGAAATGGAATGGGTGATGCAATTCGTTACTGGCATTCGATCTATTCGTTCGCAAATGAATATTGCGCCGAAAAAAGGCTTGGCCGTATTACTCAAAGATGTGAGTGAATCGGATAAGCTTATATTAAACAATAATCGTCAATTCCTAAGTCGCTTGGCTAATTTGGAATCCATTGAGTTACTTGAGGGTGAAGCACCTGCAGCTGCGACCTCTCTTGTGGGTAAAATGGAAATATTGATTCCTTTAGAGGGACTAATTGATAAAGAAGCTGAAATCTCTCGTCTTAGTAAAGAAATGGCCAAATTAGACAAAGTGATTAAACAATCATCAGGAAAATTAGCCAATGAGAACTATGTGGCCAAAGCGCCGGTGGAAGTTGTTGAAAAAGAAAAAGAGAAGCTAGCTGAGTTAGAGCAAGCTTTCCAACAGTTAGAACAGCAACTTAAAGCATTGAAATAGAAGATTTATTTCTCGCAAAAAAAAGCCGCTATTAAGCGGCTTTTTTTATAGCGATGAAAAAGGGGTTATTCTTTTTCCATACCGATTTCATAGATTTCGATATTCGCTTCTTCAATTTCACCTGTGGCGGCATCGACGTCAACTTTGACTTCATAACCATGAATGCTTTGAATATCAAATTCATAGGTTGCATTGCCGTCAAAGCCCACTTCCATTTCAGAAGCAACGACTTCACCTGGATGAATGGCTAAAGCAAATTTCTTAGCTTCTGCATGCGATATTTTAGCGAGTTTTTTGAACACGGCATCATCAGCAGACACTTCACGTTCAATTTCAGTAACAAAGCCTTCTTCGGCATTACACTCTACATTATATGTATTGCCATCTGCCTTAGCTTCGATGTCAAATTCGTAAATAGGATCGTCACCTTCCATTTTCATTTCGACTTTACGTGCATTCCCTGGAATAGTATCGAGGGCAGCATCAAGGCAGGTTTCAATTTTGACAATATTCCATGTTTTAACATCATCAAGATCTAAATTATCTGATGCGGCAAAAACTGACGTGCTGATTGTTAAAGCGATAGCGGCTGGTAATGTCTTCAAGAAAGTTGAAGTCATGAGAAAAAGCTCCTTTTCATTAGATTAGAATAACCAATCTGATCACTCTCTACCCACAAGAGCAATGATCCATAATTGCAGAGCCATTATAACATTCATACATACAGTCAGGAGTAAATCCCATTTAGAATTTTAAAGCTCTATGCTAGGAAGTGATTTATAAGCTAACACGGCGGTAGTCTCGATAGTTTGGCATCCAAAACTGGTCATCAATAGACTGCATCAAATCAGCATTATCTTTTTGCGGAGCTAAATTATGCTTCTGTGCATACTTAGCCACTTCAAAGGCAATTTTTTTGCTGATCGTTTTAATGTCATCTAGTGGAGGTAGTAAATCTGCTCCAGTACCATGAGCTAAGGGGGAATACTCAGCTAACACATTACTGGCAATCATCATCATGCTGTTATTGATGCGGTTTACACCACCCGCCACAACGGCTAAGCCGATACCTGGAAAAATATAACTATTATTACATTGTGAAATGGGGACTTGCTGGCCTAGATAGGCGACGTTGGCAAATGGACTCCCAGTGGCCACGATTGCTTTACCATTTGTCCATTCAATAAGATCAGCAGGATGTGCTTCTATTTGCTTGGATGGATTACTCAAGGGAAAAATGATCGGACGTTGGCAGGAATTCATTATCGATTTAATTAACGCTTCATCAAAAAGACCGGGCTGACCAGAGACACCAATCAGGATGGTTGGCTGAACCTGCTCAATAACATCCATCAAATTAATTACATTTGATGTTATCTGCCAATCTTGGCGACACTGTGCAGACTGAGCCAATCGTTGCTGAAAATCATACAGCTCCCCCATGTCATCGATTATTAAGCCATGACGGTCAACCATATAGACTTTATTACGGGCACCTTTATCAGAAAGTCCCTCGGCCTTCATTTGCATGATAATTTGCTCTGCAATGCCACAACCTGCTGAACCGGCCCCAGCAAAGACAATGGTTTGCTGCGATAACGTTTCCTGTTTTGAACGGCAAGCGGCTAATAATGAGCCAACGGCTACAGCAGCAGTTCCTTGTATATCATCATTAAAACAACATATCTGGTTTTGATAACGTTCTAACAATGGCAACGCTTTTTGTTGTTGAAAATCTTCAAATTGTAATAAGACATTTGGCCATCGTTTTTCGACCGCACGAATAAAACATTCGAGGAACTCGTTGTATTCTTCATTATTCACTCTTGGCTGTTTCCAACCGATATACATGGGATCGTCAATCAACCGCTGATTATCTGTGCCAGCATCCAGCATTATCGGTAATGTATAAGCGGGACTAATCCCTGCACAAGCCGTGTAAAGTGATAGTTTACCAATGGGAATCCCCATTCCTCCAACACCTTGATCACCTAAACCCAATATACGGCTTCCGTCGGTGACAACAATGACTTTGACATTATCTTTAGTGGCATTGTGCAGAATTTCATCTAGACGGTATCTATCCGGATAAGAAATAAATAAGCCTCTAGCCCGACGATAAATCTCAGAAAAGCGTTCACATGCTTCACCAACGGTGGGTGTATAGATGATTGGCATCATTTCTTGAAGATGCTGTTCTATCAGATAATAAAACAAGGTTTCATTGGTATCTTGGAGGTAACGCAGATAAATATGCTTATTGATGTCCGCCTTGAAACTTTGGTACTGCAGATAGGATCGCTCAGCTTGTTCCTCAATAGTTTCAAAGCGATGAGGCAGCAATCCAGTGAGATTGAATTCATGACGTTCACGCTCGGAAAATGCCGTCCCTTTATTTAATAAAGGTGTTGCGAGTAACGTTGGACCGGCATAGGGAATATAGACGGGAGTGTTCATTCTATCTGAACGCATCGATCATCCTTTTTAATTACATCAATCAAAGTAACAGTCATCACTCGTTAGCTTGCCATAAAACGTTATTACTATGCCGCTCAACAACAGTGGATATCCAGTGACTACTCTAACAGGCTTAGGGTTTAATGATGCCAAGAATCATGGCAATATTGGCCAACTCAGCAGCTGAGCTGACATTAAGTTTCTGTTTAATTTGAGTATTGTAGTTTGCGGCTGTTTTGTAGCCCATGTGTAATTGGCTCGCCACCTCGTGTGCCGTCATTCCTCGGGCTAATAAACAAAACACATCAAACTCTTTCGGGGCTAGTGACTCTATCGCTGCATGGTATTCAGTTAATTGTCCTGTTTGGCTATCCTGTTGCTCAGATAATAATTGCTGTTCAATGAAAATGTCACCTCGAGCAATAACACTGACTGCCTCAGCTAATACTTCAGCTGCACTATTTTTACTAACATAACCTTTTGCTCCAGCATCCATCGCACGTTCCACATAAATTGCTTCGTCATGAATGCTATATACCAATACCTTGGCGCTGGCTGAATGTTTGAGTAAGCGTCTAATAGTCTCTAATCCGCCAATGCCTGGCATAGATAAGTCCATCACCACTACATCTGGTTGTAACTGTTCGTATTCTTGAATAACTAACTCACCGCGAGCCAAATCGGTAATCTTTCCAATATAACTTTGCGATGAAAGTAAAATTCGAAAACCAGCCCTAACCACAGCATGGTCATCCACTAGTAGCACGCTAATTTTGTTTATGTCAGTCATGCTCGTTTCTCAATGAGGGGCATTGATGCTTTCACAGTCACACCTCGTCCTGTAACAGATTCAAACAAGAATTTTCCCCCCATGCTCTCGACACGCTCTCTCATTGCTAATACGCCAAACCCCTCGCCAGAACTCACCCCGCCTTGACCGTTATCTTTTATTTGCAAATGAACAGTGTCAGCGCCTTGTTTGGTAATTGTAATATTGGCTTGAGTTGCTTTTGCATGACGGACCACATTAGTAATGCACTCTTGAACGATGCGATATACATGTATCGCGACCTCATCGTCGAGCACATCAATATCATGGGCATAATTTAAATGTATGGCTAATCCGGGCTGCCTGCGTTGCCATTCACTAACCAAATCAGTCAATGTAGCAAGTAAGCCCAAATCACTCAGACTAAGAGGATGAAGTGTTCTCATCATAGATCTAACGACCCCAGAAAGATGATTACATATCCCAATAATGGTGTCAGCAATGTCATTTATATCTGCAGTGGGGTGTTTTGCCGCCACAGACATAGCCTTGACGGCGGTAAGCGACTGTCCCATTTCATCATGTAATTCACGTGACATATGGCGTCTTTCTGTCTCTTGAATCTGCATCGTGTGTCTAGCTAAAGCCTGATTATTTTGCTTTTCTGCTTTTAACGCCTGTGTCAGATTATTCACCTCATCAGCGATAGCATCGAACTCAGTGATACGGAAACGAGGAAGTTGTTGCTCATAATTACCCTTTTCGACATCTTTCAAGCCAAATAATATGGCTTGAACGGTTTTTAACATCGAATGAAACACAACATTAATAGCAAAGAAAATAATGCTCAACATCAATAAGATTGACCAGAAATAAACCAGTGACTCATTCCATGCTTCAGCGATTTCATCCATCGGATCAGCACTAATGACAATACGTTGCATGGCATCATGCGGCAAGGTAATGTCATAGCTTGAACTGACGGGCTTGATCATCACAGCGTCAATAAACCACTGCGGAGGTATATCTTTATAATGCCGAGCGGTGTTGTGAGTTAGGTTTGTCTCATGTCCCTTTTTATCAAATAGTTTGATCTGTAAATGACGCGTCTCTCGTAGTCGACTAATTTGTTCTAACCACTCACTCTCTGAATGTTCATCACGTGTGAATTGATTAAGGCCAAACTCGAGCATTTGTAAAGCGAGGTTGTAAGATGAGTTAACTTCTTCTCGTACCGACTCTCGTGCTTGCCAAATTGCTAGTACGACACCAAGTATAACAATCGCTAGTGCAGAGGTAAGAATGCGTAGATTAATCACCCCTCTTAAACTCATTGTTTTCATTAATAATTGACCCCAACCATAGTGTTTTTCTCTTTGTGTAGATAAGGAATTATGCCTATAGACTAGAGCAATCCTAGTAGAGAGTCATAAAGTATGAGTCTGCAATCTATAAAAAGGAATTTTTCCTATATGAGCTTTGGACTCACTCCACATATGATTACCCTTTTGTCATGCAGTAAACTCTAGTCAATATGTCGACAGACCCCACACACAACACCGAGCTAAACCCAGTAAAATCCAAATTACTTGAACTATTTGATGACGTGCTTAAGCATGATGGATATGGCGAGATTAAAGTTGAAATGAAGATTCTGAAACGTCAGCAAAAAGAGATTATCTTACACTGTGGAAAACAATATCGCTTTGTAATTAATGCGCCTAATGAGTCCTAGCGGCTGATTCTATTTCGACTTATTAACAAACAAAAAAGGCCTGTGACATCATTGATATCACAGGCCTTTTTTCTTTGTTTCTTATAAAGATCGTCTCAGAACATACCTAGTTGTAATTGTACAGCTTCACTCATCATATCTTTCGTCCACTGAGGTTCCCATACCAGTTCTACATGTGCCTTGCTGACACCAGGTACAGTCATCACTCTAGACTCCACATCTCCAGGGAAAGACTGAGCAACTGGACATCCAGGTGCCGTTAACGTCATGTCGATATTGACATTGCCTGAGTTACTTATCTTGATGTCGTAGATGAGCCCTAGTTCATAAATATTAACCGGAATCTCAGGATCATAAATTGTTTTTAAGACCTCAATAACATCTTCTTTTAATTGCTCGGGGCTAATTTGATATTGATCATTCATGTGTCTGCACTACTACTCCGTAGAAATTGAAATATCATGGTCGCTATCCACCGCAGCGTGTACTGTGTGCCATGATAAGGTGGCGCATTTAACTCGAGCAGGAAACTCTTTCACGCCACCGAGAACCGCTAACTTACCGCTTAACTCCGCACCGCCACTTTCTCCCGTCAATGCCTTATGCACGTCATCATAAAGGGATTGTGCCTCGTCTAATGTTTTGCCTTTCAATGACTCAGTCATCAGTGATGCTGATGCAACGGAAATAGCACAACCACTACCTTGAAAGCTGACATCTTCAATGGTTTCACCATTAAGCTTTACATAAACCACTAAGGCATCACCGCACAGAGGATTATTACCATGTGCCATATGATTTGCATCGGCAATTTCCCTGAAATTACGTGGTTTCTTTTTGTGATCCATAATCACTTCTTGATAAAGATCGCGTAATTCGCTCATTAGGCAAATAACTCCTGTGTGGTTTTAATGGCTTTTATTAAGGAATCAACTTCTTGCTCCGTATTGTAAAAAGCAAATGAAGCACGAGCAGTAGCAGCGATACCATAAAATTGCATGACAGGTTGAGCACAATGATGCCCCGCCCTGATTGCCACGCCTTGCTGATCAAATATAGTCCCCACATCATGCGGATGGACATCTTCAATCATGAATGACAACACGCTAGCCTTGTTCTGAGCCGTACCAATGATACGAACATCCGCCATGGCTGAGACTTTTTCAGTCGCGTAAGACAATAAGGCGTGCTCATAAGCAGTGATATTAGCGATACCGATTGATTGCATATAATCAATGGCGGCACCTAAGCCAATCGCTCCAGCGATATGAGGCGTGCCGGCTTCGAATTTATATGGCACAGCATTATATTCTGTGTGCTCGAAACTCACAGAAAGAATCATATCGCCACCACCCTGCCACGGCGGCATTGCTTCTAGTAATGACTGCTTACCATAGAAAGCACCGATTCCGGTTGGGGCAAACATTTTATGACCAGAAAAGACGTAAAAGTCGCAATCTAAATCCTGCACGTCGACCTGCATATGCGGCACGGCTTGCGCGCCATCAATTAACACAGGTATGCCTTTGGCTTTGGCCTTGGCAATCATCTCTTTGACCGGATTGACTGTACCTAATGCATTAGAGACCTGACCGACTGCCATGATTTTTGTTTTATCAGTAAGTAAAGAGTCAAATCCAGATAGATCTAACTCACCTGACTCCAACATCGGGATCACGTTTAATTTTGCGCCTGTCTGTTCGCATAGCATTTGCCATGGCACAATATTCGCGTGATGTTCCAAATAACTAATTAATATTTCATCACCCGGTTCAATATTGGGCCGTACAAAACTCTGGGCAATTAAGTTAACGGCCTCAGTTGCGCCTCTGACAAAGACAATTTCCTTATCCGATTTTGCATTTACAAATTGGCGAACTTTTGAACGTGCACCTTCATAAGCATCAGTAGCACGCTGGCTGAGTCGATGAACACCGCGGTGAACATTCGCATTATCCATTCGATAATAATGATCAATGGCCTCAATCACTTGCACAGGTTTTTGACTGCTAGCCGCATTATCCAAATACACCAAGGGATGACCATTCACTTCTTGGTGTAAAACAGGGAAATCTCGGCGTATAGCAGCAACATCGATATCGTTCAATGGCGATGAGGGCGTTTTAAACGTTGACTGTGTCATAGTTTATGCACCTTTTGGTAAGCGTTTTTCAATGACGGTAGATAGTGATTCACGAACAGATTCATCTGCAATGCGTTGAAGCACCTCTACGGCAAAAGCATAAGTAAGTAAGCTTCTCGCACTGGTTTCACTCAGTCCCCGCGCTCGTAGGAAAAATAAATGCTGTTCGTCTAATTGACCAACTGTGCTGCCATGACCACATTTGACGTCATCAGCATAAATTTCCATTTCAGGTTTTGTGTCTATTTCACAATGTCGTGACAACAATAGATTACGGTTGCTTTGATTGGCATCTGTTTTCTGTGCATCTTTGTGAACGTGAACTTTGCCATTAAATACAGCATGACTCTCGTCATCCAACACACCTTTATAGACTTCTTCACTGGTTGTATTAGGTACGGCATGATCAATATGCGTGTGATTATCGACATGTTGCTTGCCAGCTACGAGATATAAGCCATCCATTCTTACATGAGCCGCTTCGCCTAGCAGCTGACTGTGAATATCATTTCTGGCTAAACGACCGCCTAGTGAAATATTGTTGGTATTCCAGGTACTTTCCGCTGATTGCTTGGCGGCTAAAGTAGCAATGTGGAAGTGTGCCAATGACTCACGCTGTATTTTGAAATGATTCAACGTGGCTTTTTTAGCTAAACTCACTTCAGTCACGACATCGGTTAAACCTGCTTCTGAATCAGATAAGCCGATGTAATGCTCGATCAGTGTCACTTTACTACCTTCATCAAGCTGGATGACATGGCGCAAATGTGTCGCTAGCGCGTCTTGTTTTCCTGTGTTGATGACTAAAACTTCAATCGGTTTTTCAATTGACTGATTCGACTCAACGTGGACAAACACGCCTTCATTCATCATCATCGTGTTGATAGCATTAAACCCAGGTTTATCAAGCGATATTTGTTCGCCAATTACCTGTTTCGCATCATCAAAAGACTGTGATAAAGGACTAATTTTAATGCCTTTTTCTAGCTCACTGATCGTTGACAAAGATGGCTCAAATACGCCGTCGACAATCACGACTCTGTAGGCTGATGGCATAAGTGCTATTTCAGAGCAGTCAGCTTCTGATAAGCTACTTTGAGAAGTCTGGTGCGTGAAGGATTGCTGAGTCAACGCCCATAGAGAAGTATACTTCCACTCTTCAACTTTCTTTGATGGCAGACCTTGACGTTCAAACTGACCATGAGCCTGAGTACGTAACTGTTGGAGCCACGGCAGATTCTGTCCAGGTAGTTCTTGCTTTGAGTAAACGTCAGCAAACGGTGTTGAAATGTCAGTTAATTGTTTCATACGCTATGACCTTCAGGGGCCTCATGAATCCAACTGTAGCCTGATTTTTCTAGCTCTTTAGCTAATTCTTTATCACCTGATTTTACAATGCGTCCTTCTGATAACACATGAACAAAGT
>DRHY01000303.1 GCA_011052985.1 Methylophaga thalassica | reverse complement strand
CGACAAACGCGTTATTAACGGTGAAGCGGATATCAATCAATTAGCACCGTTCAAATACCCTTGGGCATGGAATTACTTCCTTAATGCCAACAAGAACCACTGGACACCGCTTGATATTAATATGGCGCAAGACGTTCATGACTATCGTCATAAACTGACGCTGGAAGAACGTCATGTCTATGAAAACGTACTGTCATACCTGACTACCTCCGATATCCTCGCTATGCGTAATATTGGTCTGGCGGTAATGGAAAAAATGACTGCACCAGAACTGCAAATCTATCAAGCACGCCAAGTGTATGAGGAAGCCTTGCACACATGGACATACCAGCACTGCATCGAAACCATTGGTTTGGATCAATCAGAAATCTACAATCGCTACCGTGTCGTGCCAGAGATTTACCAAAAGATTAAATTGGCTAATGATCGTTTAAGCACCGTCATGCGTAGTGATATTGATCTGCGTGACCGTGACGAGCTAGAAAACTTCGTTATGTCTTACGCGTTCTTTGCTGGCATCTTCGAAGGTTCATGGTTCTATAACGGTTTCAGCCCAATCTTTGCACTGCAACGCCGTGGGTTAATGAAAGGCACCGCCGAACAATTGCAATACATCATGCGTGACGAAGTTATGCACGCCTCGTTCGGTATTCGTGTCTGTAAACAGATCATGAAAGAAGAAAACATTACTTTGGACCCAGCTAAAGTCCAAAAAATGTTTGAAGAAGCCGATGCCGCTGAAGAAATTTACGCGGGCTACATTTTGCGAGACCCAATCTTAGGTTACTCAAAAGAAGTGCATCATGGCCAGTTCCGCTACACAGCAAACCGTAGAGCGAAACAGCTAGGCTTTGAAGAACCCTTCCCAGGCGCCGAAGCCACCCTGCCCTGGCTCGATGAACAAGCTAATATGCGGAAAGAAAAGAACTTCTTCGAAACCAAGGTCACCGAGTATCAAACCGGTGGTGGTCTTAAGTGGGACTAGGTGTCGCGTAACTCTCTCAAATTCACAAAAAATGAGATTCTGGTCAGATAAGTTGATATTGAATTTCAAATAACCTGAGATTCAACTTTTATGCCCTCAGAGATGTCTGGGGGCATATCCTTACAAAATAAAAACACTTAGTAGCTTCCATCAACTTAATGAGATTAGTACTAATGCAGGGGAAAGGTCACTAGCATTTTCACCATGATTTATGAACACAGTGGTCACTCTTGTTTGATGCACAACTCTCAAAATATAAAATATATTGCCGATGTATTGGCACTAATTTACGTTGTTACTCAATTTGCGAATGATTCTCAGTAATTTGCCCAATGTCTTTGCTTTACTATCACGTACCAGTACACCCATTTCCATCGAACCCGAAAAAGAATGTTGATTCATATTTGCAGAGCCAATGTAAGCCATTGCATCATCACAGCTAATAATCTTCGCATGGAAAGTTTCTTTCAGACTACTAGATTCTCTATCTAGGCAAAAGTTAAAGACATTGACCCCTAAGTCCGCTAAGTCTCGCGAATATCTGTGATATGCCCTCTGATATTGCTTGTGTTCACTGTCAACATCTAGAAAACGCAGTATGAGGTTCTTTTCAATGTCATCATCACATCGACTGAATAGATCAATTATGTGCAGGACTCCATGCTTATCAAGGAAAGGCGTCATAACAGTCAATGATTGCTCTGAAGAAATCGCCATTTCTTCAAAAGTTGGTAGGGTGAGGGTCAATTTGTTACGCAAAAAACCAGCTGTTTCGGCTGCAGCCTCTAACTTACCACCCGCAGGAAAAGAAATAACCAGTTCATCATCAAGTTCTGGTACCTGAGAGTGATTAAAATTCACTCCCTCTAAAAATGATATTAGAAGTGGAAGCTCATCGTATTGCCAGTTTAAAAAATACAGGCCTTTTGAAGAGTTTAAGCTGAAAACTCCTGCATTAATCAGCTTGTCCAGAGCACGACGATGTGAAGTTCGATGCTCGTGATGCAAGTCGAACATCAGCACATAATCTGTGTAGGAATTACTTTCGTTTCTACGAAGAACCTTGATTATATCCATGCCATATCTAACATCAGCCCCAAGATGTTTTGCTACATTTGTTAGATGCTCAGTTTTTAGCATGGTAAGCCTTGAAGGCTATCTCGAGATAACCCGGAATAGGTTCTTTAAACCCATACTTACCTGGATGTCCGTTTCCTATCAAAACACTTCTTGAAAGCAAGTTGTTTTGTGCGATACAGCTCATTTCATGGATAAGCAAACAGTCAGGACAAGCACCTCCGCGACTGGTACAGAGTGAGCCAGAACCACAACTTAAATTTCTAGGTGTATGTAAGTACTCCAGAAAAGCAGGGGCATTATTCCTGATTATTGAGGTCAAATTCCCCATATCCATCGTCATACCTTTTCGGTAAATGACAAAGCTAAGATCACCTGGAAATAGATACTCAGATAGAGAACCGCTTCCAAGGCCTGAATATTCACTTACAGCATTCATCACGTGATGCGCATATGTGTGTACCAGTGTATATATTGCCAGAGACATTGCTGGCTTATCTTCACCAGTAGTGTGGATCTCAGGCAAGTACTGTGACATAGGCTTTATGTTCTTGAGATATTGAAGACCTATTAGTTCATCTGTCAGTTTTTCACTCGTATCTAATGACTCTATCCAACTTCGAACATTTACTTCATTGAGTTTTACGTAGATTGCTTCATTTGATTGATTCAATACAAAAATTGGGTGTCTTTGATGAGTAAGGTTAGTAAACTTTGTTTTTTCAAAGAGTCTCAACCTAACTGGCACTGGCTTGTCGTTGATGTAAGAAGTTACGGGAGTGGCTGCAACTCGAGTGTAACCATATGAATATGTAATCGTTCTAAAATCACGAACGAGTCCCATATCTTCGATCCCAATTTGATCCATTATTTTTCGGTGATCTGATTTAAGTTGTTCCCTCAGTTCCGGGTCATCTGGACCGATATGCTCATCAAGTTTGTCGAGAGCTGTGTAGTGAGCCAGGCCATTCTCCATCAGTGCAGTGGTAATGACTTTATCCTTCAAAACATCATATTCGGCAGAAAGTCGAAACGGATCATATTTAGGGGCAAAATAATCTCGACGATTGTTTAGCATTTCTCTGATAGATTCTGGAATGGCGGTTTCAGATTTGATTACGCCTTGCTTTTCCCATTCACGTTCGATCTGATTTAATTTTTCTTCAATGTCAATAATGGTAAGCCTGAGAAACTCCTTTTCCTGCTCACTCATCATATCAAGGTATTTACGCTGCATATCAAGCGCCTTCAAACGACCTTCGTAATCTCTCCATGCTTCGACGCCCAATGCTTCTGTGACTGCTTTTTTCATTTCCCCCTCAGAGACCTTTGTCACAGGCAATTCGAATTTTTCTGCCAGCCATTGTGTGATTCTGACGTTATTATTAGAGCTAATCATTTCTAGCTTTTCATCTTCACCACTAAAATCTATGACCATATCTGTTCTGGCATAGAAAACTGAGTTTGAGCGAGCTGAAATCGGCTTCATTCGAGCGAAATATGGATGCTCATTTGCTCTTGTCTTTATGAGCTCTAGGTATTCCTTGTCATTTTGAAGCCAAAACTCGCTCCGACCAGTTCTGATTGTTTTGCATTCAGCACAACGTAACCTGTACTTACCGATCTGAGCTCCATGTCGAATCAACTTCACCTCATAGGAACCACAGTTACATCTTCGCAGTCCTGTGACCATACCGTTTTTTTCATCATATTTCCTGATGTATGGCAATGGAGCAGTGTAGTTACCATTCGGGTGAATAAAGACTATATCTAGCTGTTGCCAGCTACATGCTCCCCCGTCATCTCGTGCTTCACAGGACTTTGCTAGTCCTTTTGAATGTTGCTCAAAATTACGTAAGCTACTGAAATTACGCATATCGCGGCAATGGGTACATACGAAACTCAATAGATCAGGTTCATAGCCCATTTGAGAGGGCTGAGCAAAAGCAAACAATGCTTTGGCCTCAGTAAGACGTGATTTATTATCTCTAAGTGCATTAGGATCAATGCACATCTCAGGTTCAATCTTTATTTCAGAGTCGGTTATCCGCATCCCTGCTTCTAACCATTTCGTCATCACCTCATCAATCGACATGAGTATGAGATCTTTAGCGTAACCGTTCATTTGCTCGTTTGTGTAACTTGAAGCCGGTTTTGACCTACATATCACTAGGTTACTCTCGAAGGTAAAGATGGCTCCAGGGGCATAGGCAGTCCCGAGTTGCGCTTTGGTACGCTGCATCATAGGCCCACTAAATTTTTCATCTTCTTCGTAATCAATCATGCCTGCCCTCTTTTTCTGATCAGTGACATTAATACTGCATTGCTCCTGGCGTCAGGTGACTTGTTGGTCTCCTTGACGTATTTAAGAAATCCGGCAGGATCCACATCTCGCAAAGAAGTCATAGGTGTAATTTTTCGGTTACGAGTTTTTATCTCCATATCCTCATAGGCACTCCATATGTCTGTAATGTCAGGGCTATCTTTGAAAAGGAAATTATAGAAGTATCTGAGCTCATCACGAATAATCCCCTTTATTTCATTTACAGCTGAGGGATAGAAGTCTGGATGATTGAGACCTGTAGCATCGAAAACAAAGTTTTCTAGAGTTCTCACTAGCTCTGTCTCCCCACGTTGGATCTTTAATTTCCTTATCTGGCTCAATTTATCCATATTTACGGCATCTTTCTTATCACTTACTGGCAAATTAATTGCCTTAATAGTCTCTTCGATGATGATGAAGTAGCCTAATATCATACTGGCCAAAGTACGAATAATTGCATTCTCAGCCCAACGATTAACGGGGGCTGGTCGAATCATTCTTTCTAAGAATCTGTGATACTGATCGTGTGTTTCCGCAACGTATCGATCTCTCCTTCGCTGTGGCGTTGGTATCAAGACAGATAAGCCAACGTGGGTGCGCCCAACACGGGATGATGATTGAATATACTCTGCCGCCACAGAGGGCATACCTGCAAAGAACATGCTGTTGAACTCGTCAACGTCTACACCATGTGAAATTGCTGATGTGGCTACAACAGAACGCAATATGCTCTCTGAATGAATATCCTCAAACTTTTCCCCTGCTCGTGGACGCTCTTCTGCACGAGCAATAACAGCCTCAATCTCACCAGCACTTACAGCACCACTAATCAAGGCGCAACCAATTCCTTCAATTGGATGACCAGCCTCATCGTGAATACGACTTGCGATATCACCTTCAGCTGCTTGAATTTGATCACCACCTTTTTTGTTAGTCACATATGTCAATGCAATACGATGAAGATCAACTAGTGTTGCGAGGGATGAATTATCAGCAACATCAATTTCTTCTATGAAACGCTCTTTATGAGGCGAACTAGAGTTGGTGAGTATTGCTTTCATTTCTTGTTTAGCGGAATAAGCTACAGATGGGTCATCACTGCATAGCGAATCCATCAAGATGGTGATAGTTAAATGAAAGTAGCCAATTAGTTCAACACTGGCACTGGTGTGCGGTCTTCCATTTGTAAGAATTGATGTATAGATTCGAGCTGTTTTTGCCGCCAACTCAATATCATCTAATTCAGCTCGATCTTCAACTTCAGATAACTCCGGTTCTGCATAGAAGTTGTAATAGAGCTTGTGACCCGGAGCTGGAAACTGAACTACATCACGCTGATAGAGCCCCTGCATTTGACGCCTTGGCTCTGTTACCGTTGCTGAAGCAGCAACAATTTTAGGCATACGAATATTACCTTGATTTGTTATAGCTACAATTTGCCTAAGATCTGGACATTGTGTTGCCATCTCTTCGAGCATTTTTTCAAATGCGGTCTCAAATAATCCAGAGAATGTCCCCAGCGACTCTTCGAGCAAATGAGCCTCATCCTGAATAATCAGTGATGGGAATGGATCATGGAAATAATTCTCCCCGTTGTTATAGAAGGGTTTCAGATGCTTGAAATTGGCTTCCAGATCTGCAATCTCTGAAGGCGTTTTGTAAAAGACCAAATCGCCAGTATTTTCGTTACGAAACGGAGCTGTCCCTAGCATGCCAAACACCTTCCGCATAGTGCCGGGACGGTTTGCAATTAGAGCTAACTTATCCACTGTGCCCAGCACAACAGCTGGAGCTTTCCGGTAAATATCAGTGTCAACAACATACAGCGGAAGTGGAGTAACTGAATGGCTATTCCATGCATTCCAATCACAATCGTTGGGTGCTGATTTACAGACATGTCCTAATAATTTGCCTCCACTTTGCTCTGCACATTTGAATGAGCGCAGGACAGTATCTCCTTTACAAAAAGGACACTTTGGCAATTTGTTCCAGTTTTCATTCGCGCGCTTATACTCTTCATCGCTACTGCTATCATTTAGGCCGGACATAATGTCCGGTACCTGTCTGTCAGTATATCCACCAGGATTATTAGGTGTGTTGCTGCTACCTACCCAAAAACCTATCGCAAAAGGATCACCAGGAATAGAGTTGTTGCGTTTAACCCTCTCGGCGAAAGCTAAAGTCTTAGCAAGACGCTGTGCCTGCTGAATAGTGAGAAGCCTTAACGGGTAGCGAATCATTGCTGTCACGCCATGCTTTTTGCCACGTAAACGGTCAAGGAAGAGGTTATATATCAAAAGACCAAAAAAACTCTCCGTCTTACCGCCACCAGTAGCAAAATACAAAAGACTTACACTATCATCCCAATCATTATCAAATAAGCCCTGGAAGATACCCATTCGAGAGGTTATTCCGCTAATATTGGCCAAAATGAAAGCGATCTGAAAAAGACGCCAACTATCAAAGCCCTTGTCTTTACCGGCAAGTAACATTGTCTCGTTCAGACATTTCCAAGCAATGTAAGGTATAGCTTCAGGACTCTCAGGTTTGTCCTTGAAGGCCTTGAGGGATCTAATGAGAAGCTCTACGCCTAGCTGAATCATTTCAGCTTCTTTCTTCCATGAATCAACATCACGCTCAAACTTATCTTCTTCGTTTCGCGTTTCTAACTCATTACTGCCAAATAGTTTACTTTTTGATTCAATTTTTGCTTTCTCAATCCATTTGAGAAATTCATCTTGAATAGTTACAAGCCGTTGAATCCCACTTTCTGAGACAAGCTCAGAAAACTTAACAGGTACGGAGGGATATGGTCTCGGTCTGATTCGGGGCTGTCGATACGTCGGCATCCAATCCGACTCAATCAAGACAGCATCGCTATGTTTTGCGTACTTCAAGCCACTATTGAACCCGATAGCGGGATATTGCAGGTAGTTGCTATATTGATACGAAGGCTTCACACGTCCCAAGTTAACTGGTTTATGTGCTTCTCGTTCAATTAGAGCTTGTAGTTGGATCTGGAATAATGCCTGCTCGGTTTCAGCATCAAATGGGTCACCTGATTCAGTTCGATTTTCAACGGCTAACCGCATTTGACGAAACGGTTGTCTTAAGTGCCTATCCATTGTTTCGTATATTTCAGCAACAATCGCAAATGTGAGCTCTGGTATCGCCATTGTGCTTGGTCCATCAGGTGTCTGATGAATGTTCTTACGTATATCTTCTAGTTTCTTGGGCCAATTGATGATGTCCGAAGGTGTGACCCTCAACCTCTTAGGGAAAGCCCACTTTCTTCCACCAGTTTCTGAGTCATCGTGCAGCCATACTCTTATTTTTTCGCTAATTCTTGAATTAATCTGAGTATTGTATGTAATGAGATTTTTCTGAATTACGCTGGCGTCATCGTCTGCATAAAATTCCAATCTAGGTAAGTCATGGAGGTCAAGTCTCTGCCATCTCTGCAAGGGAGGTACTTCTTTAAAAAGCTCGTCTTTTAAATTGAGAGAGTCACCAGGACGAACAACAAATGCGAATATATCCCTCCCTGCTTGCTCCTGATCTTCTTGGTCTCCTGTATTTACTGTGTCAGTTAAGGATTTATCTTCACCCTCTTTTGCCGCTAGATTTTCAAGTTTCTGGTTTTCATCAACTTCGACATCAGCAGTTTTTGTTTGGGAAATTCGTTCACCCAAAACTTCTATCAAGGACTCATGCATTGCTTTAGTACGCACATCCGCCATGCCTTTATACCAAGCATCAGTTGCTGGTTCGTTTTTTTTATCAGGTAGTGGATGGTCCCTCTTGTAATTTTCTACGTGAACATTGATTTTGTCGTAGAGTAAATCTTGTGCATTGTTTGTCAGGGATATTTGAGTCGGATGATTAATTAAATCCTCCACTCTTGGCAAGACCCTGAGATAAATTGAAAAAGACGGTGTTACGGTGACTTTTCCTCTCTTCTTATTCATCTCGACATCAAATCCATGGGATATGATGTGAATTGGATTTACACTTGCATCAACATCATTGGATAAGCTTTTAGCGAGCCCAAAACTCTCAATAAAGCCTGAAACAAAACGTTGCGAAGGTTTCTTATCGACGACATGAAGGCCAAACTCACCAATTCCTGCTGCACGCTGATAAAGCCCATTTAGTATTGACTCTGCCACAGCCTCTTTGAGGTTCTCAGTTATCCGGCTCTTGTCATTAAGATCCACTTTTACAGTCATCTCAGTCCTTATATGTAGCTATTTCTATGCCTTGTATGTGAATTGTCTCAACCTGATAGCAGCAGTGATTTGCCATACCTATCAACTCGGCGTGGTCTTCCATACTCAACCCTTCTATATCAGCGCCATCAATATAGTGACTTGTCAGTATATGCTTGATGTTCTGGTAAAACTGTCGCCCTTCTAATACGCGAGCCGATCGAAGGTTACGTATTCCCAGAGCCCAAAACTGTTCCGCCATTTGTGGATATATTTCAAGCGCTTGAGTGAATAACAAGAACACATCTTTATCACGTGGAGATACTGTACGAATCTCTGAAGATATACCTTCACTATTAAGAAAGATATTCTCTATCCAATTAATCAAGCTCTGGATACCCACGCTTTCAGCAATTACGGGGTTTAGCTGAAACATTCTTTGCTTAACCGCTTCAGCGATTCTGCGATGGGAGGCATGCAAGAAATTTTTCTTAATGCCATCTGCTGCAAGGTTGAAATAATCTTGGAGTACAGTGCTAGCCTTTTTAGTTCGCCCGCTGATGGCTTTATCGATAAATCCATCTAAACTAATTTCCTCTGTCAGACATATCTCATCTCCTTCCCTAAGCTGATTAACCGTTATCAATTCAAAAGGAAGTACACTTTTGGGCGTAGCTCGAAGAATCTTAGAGTTTTTACCAACATCCAGAAGGCCATAATCCTCAAGCATTACATCTGCATAATGACTATCCCCATTACTCGATGAATGAGTTGGATGTTGCGAAGTGAAAACTAAATCATTGGGTAATAAAATCTCGTTTTGATTTAAACGTATGGATTGGACTTGTGGACCTATTTCCTCTAATAACTGATTCGCCCGAAGGTGCAACTGAGAGAAAGCATTTCTCTCAGTTATAAAACGTAAGTGTCTCTCCAACTTGAAACTTACATATGCATGAGCCAATAAAGTCACACGAGCTTTGTCTGACTCCAAAGTAATTAAAGACTTCAGAGTTCCTTCATTCATACCTGCATAAATAATGTGATCTGCCCATGCTAACTGTCCACATAGGCGGTGTTTGTGAAGAACTTTGACTTCCTTATCTGCTTTTATCAAAGAAGTTAGATACTCTGTAATTATCTGTTCGAGCCCCAGACAATGTTGATCAATAACTATCAATAACCGCTTACTAGAGTCATTTTCAAGAATAGTTTTTAGGTGTTTCGCCAAGGGAGGGTCTTCATGAACTTGTGCAACTAACTCTGTGGCGATGGTCATATAGCCGTGAAAAGTTGGATCCTCATTCAATTTGTATGTAATAGCATGATGATTAATATCGGCTCTAAAAAGATCCCATGACACAAAGCGTCCAAGGCGTTGTCCCTCACGCTCCATTCTTCGATCGTTGATCATTTCAAGTATCAAGCGATTCACATCTCTTTGAGGCACCGGAGTATTAAGAATTCTGGCAAGAAACTGAATTGTCCTGTAAATCAGGGTTCTTAATTCACTACTAGTTGTAGCTTTAGCTAAATCTTCTAATTTGGATAGACTAGAAAGATAATGACTGCCAATAATTGTAGCGTTGAAGTGTGAAAAACGTCGCTGCTCCTTAGATAAGTTGTCATTCTTGAACATCCCTGGTTCAGGTTTGTACCAACAATGTTGCTCAAAACGCTTTTTACTATCACCATCACGATACTGATGAATCGCATATTCCAAACGCTGATAGATTTCTATGTCTTCAGTCAAAACAACGACAGAGGACTTCTGGTCATTTTTGTCGAAATTACTGATTAGCTTCGCAACATTTTTTATCCAGCCTTGATGTGTTTTAAGCATCACATGTCTTGCATCAAGAACTAAAACATCGAAGTATTTTTGATTATTAGTGAGGACTGGAAGTACTTTCTCTGGTGACCAAGTTCTTATTAAGCGGTATAGGACAGGATAATCTTCATGGTGAACCGTGCGTAACTTTGCGTGATCCAGGAGCTCTTTCTTTTGAAACCTATCTTGATCATTCTTATCTTTAATACTTCTTAAGATAGCTAAGCGGAGTTCTTCAAGATACTTTTCCTTTGAAGATTGCCAATGATCATCTTTCCACGAAAATAATCCCATAAGCTCATTGAATGGTATATCTCTTGAGGTGGCGTCATCATCCAAATGATTTATGCTTGTTAGGTCACGTAGGTGTTCGTTAAAAGGTTGATGTGGGTTTTCCTGGAGTGATTGGTAGGTCGACTGAATTTCAGCATTAATACTATCTCCACGAAAGCGGATTGAACCAAGGTCTCTGTCCTCTCTAATCGTATACGGGTAGACACATACCCTAACCTGATCATGGCTCAATGTTTGATGATGTAATGCCCTATTCAGTAATATCGCACTAGCTGATGGTATGTTTAAATCATTGGGCCAACTAAGAATTAGGTCTATTAGTGGGTGGTTAGAAGCCACATGAATATGTTTTGAGAGATTTTGATATGCCTCAGTAAGCTCACATACATCCCTAGAGCAATGTTGGCCGCTGACTACAACCTTTGCATAATCTCTTATTCTAGACGTTATTGCATTACTTCCGGGCTCAACTGGGGTAAATCTTGGTTTTTCTTTCTCAAAAGGCATTTCATTTCTACCTAACACTTTCCCTGTCCGGCATGATGCTGAACTATCAAATATTAACGGAAATTGACACACTTAATCACTAAGATCAAGGAAAAGCAATTTAACTAAAGCTGTGAGACTAGTAAAAACAAAGACATAAGAATCCACATCATAATCATAATCTTATTCAAATTTAGCCTAATCTAATTTTACGCAGCATGAATATCTGACAAATTAGTTGAGGAATAGGCTATATCAAGCAGCTCATCTAACTGTGTATTATTTGCCCCCGATTGCAAGGCCTGATCTAACATTTTTGCAAATGTTAACGTCGGCATCCTCAATGCATTGAGCTCATAGGCCGATACTGCTACAGAACCATTCATAGCCCGGAATAATTTGTCTACTGGTCTGCTCATAAGTATATAACGAAGAGTCTCCAGTGAGACTAATGGCTCAATGCCATCTAATGGACGAATGATATTCAAGTGATTTTCAACACTAACCCCACCAAAGCGTTGAAGAATATTTTTTTCAACTATGCCAACATTGAGACGGTTTGTTTGCTCCGTTGCCGTTGTTCGTTTCATTAGTAGACATGGCACATTACATAGAAGGTGCTTTTCACGACTACAGTCAATCATCACCCATCTTGGACGGCTTTTTTTATTTGGCTTCAGAACAAATTGCCCATCAGACGAGATAGAGTCGGCCCAAATGAGAGGAAAAGCGCCCTTTTGCTTCTTCTCCCGTAACTGCTGCTTGTGTCTATTCCAGACGAGAGGACCAGTTGAAACGGTATACCCATAATCTTTTAGGTAGGCGAAGTTGTCCTCAGAATCGTTGAGTAAAACAGCTTGATCTGAATCGCGTGGAATTAACCAAGGCTTATCCATACTTGGCTCAATTGAACATTCCCCATTTTCTGTAACAATATATTTTTGGCTCGCATCGATATGAATTGTTGCAGACGTAGCTTTTGATTTATCAGACTTCAGGCTCTTAAAGCAAGCAAGCACCGTCTCTTGGAGTACTCCATGGAAAACCCCTTTCCTAGCACTTATAAAATCTATACTTAGCACATCTGTTTCAGAAGATAGAACATGTCTCAAACGCTTGAAGTATTGGCCTGACAGAAAAGATGTCGGTGTGACAAAAGCTAAAATAGCTCCGGGCTTTAATAACTTCAAAGCCTTATCAGTAAATAGACCATATAAGTTTGCATGACCAAAAACGGAGCGTCCGTAAAGTGTCTTCAGTTCTGGGTCAAGTTTCACTTTAGCATATGGAGGGTTCCCAATTACTACATCAAAAGTCTCATTTTTGTTGAGTTTTAGAGTATCGCCAATACAAACGATTTTTGGAATTTTGATACCAGTGTCAGCAATCTCATGCATTAGTGACATTTCAAATAATGTCTGAGATAACCAGCCCGAAAATGGATCAATTTCATACCCTTTTAAGTGGCTAGTAATGTGCTTGATAATTTTATCACTGCTATAACCTGCATCAAATAATGCTTTTTTCATACGGATAGCAACTGGGCTAAGGAAAGCCCCTCCACCACAGGCTGGATCAATAGCAGATGCGCTAAGCCAATTAACACCGTGTTTTTCGACCTGCTCTATGAGCCTATTAGTTACTGCTGGGGGAGTGTAATAGATTCCATGCTGTGACCGATAATCTGATGGCAATAGGTGGGTGTATTCTTTACCAATCTCATAACCAGCTTCGATCAAGCTCAATTTTGACAAGTCAGAACCCAACTTTCTTGCAGAAGTATTCGCCTCTGAACTAATTTTAGACAGTTCTGTCAGCCCTTCAAAAGACGGAAGCTGGGGTCTTGGGTAGTGAGTAGGAAGGTCTCGCGTTTTTTCATCCCAGAATACACTCATCGCAAGATGAATTAGTGCACGGGCTTCGCCAATATCACGATGAGGTTTAGCTTTTGGTGCCATTTAGTTAAAACATCTATTATGTGTCTGCTGTTCCATAGTCTTAGCTGGCTACCCCGGTTATATCGCACATACTTAATCTCCACTGATTTTTTAGACACTAAACAACCGCTTCGTAAATCGTTCTCAAACTCTACCAGTGAAAACTGTTTAATGAAACCAAGCCACCGTTTGGTGTTGTAAAACATTTCAATATAATTGAACACATCTTGTCTGTCTTCATCTCGGTTAGCACAGACTTTATCTTGTATCCGCTCCTAGGAAGCCATGATCACTATAATTAACAGCCACTTTTAGTACTAAGCGGTCTTTACATTTGAGCCATATTAATCAACAACCCCACAGATTGTTGTTTGTTCAATTTTGCTGACCAAAACCAGTGACTTGTACATTCAGAAATTTTCGATATTGTTGATTTGCCATATTTATAAAGATCTACAACTTTCACATCTAACTCTATAGTAAGTCTCAATGATTATTTTGCCAGCGTTTCCGCAAATCTCACATGTCAAACATGAACGTCCCCTCGCACCTTGAATAAGTGTTCCAATATGTTCATCAGTATTATCTATATAGACACAAAGTGTCCCCCACTTTTCTTTTACTTGAGCCCCAGACGGTAATTTATCGATTGATCTGCCTTGCTCTAAAAGTTGGCGAGAGTATGCTTCTATATTTAGAAATAAATTCTCGAGAATTTCAAACCACCCTTCTCCGCAATCGAATCCAAACTGCATTAAATTTACTTGCAGGCCTGCATGCTTATTTCGAAAGATTAATGGACACTGCAGGTAAATTTGAGATTCAAGACTTTTCTTCATTTCAAATCTCAATTATTAGTTCAGGTCGAAATGCCACTGGTACCCTCTCCCGTTCATACCCAAGCTGATTGCTCACCACACGACATTTGCCTATTTGAAAGTCAACGTTGGCATGCGTATGGCCATACAGCCACAAATCAGCCTTAGCAACTAACTCTTCACAATCTGAAATAAATGCACCGGCAATTTGGTCTAACTGGTAGTCTGGATGGGCACATTGCAGGCTCGGTGCATGATGGGTAATGACAACGGTTTTACCCTCCCACGTTTTATTAAGCTCTTCCTGCAAAAAATTACGGGCGGTGTTATGTAACATGAGTGCATGCTGCGTTGTAAAAAATCCATCCGTGCCAAATTTTATATATCTGTGATCACTTAAAATATTTTCGACAATGTTCATTACGTCAGATTGATTGTATCTTCCATCAAGTTTGTAATCCGTCCACAACGTCGTCCCAATAAAGCGTACGTCCTGATAATAAAAAACATCATTATTCAAGAAAAAAACATTTTGAGAATTTTTGGTTTTCTGACGAATTGATTCTTGAAGCTGATTGTAATTGTGCATGTAGTATTCGTGATTTCCTGCGACATAAAGAACTATTTTTCCATGACGTTCTGCAAGACTTTCTGCGAATTCAATACCGCGTGTCCCGGACTGGATATCTCCCGCCAGAACCAATATGTCGCTATCACTCGATTCAAAATCAAATGTTTTATCTCGGTGCAAATGCAAATCAGAGGCAAGTTGAAGTTTCATAGTTCTCCTTTTTTTCACAAAGAAATAGCATGTAAAAACTTAACCGTCAAATTGCATTTTGATCGTAACTAATTGTTTACAAACATATAATGTATGTTATTCACTGATCAAATATTTAGGATATTAGAATGAAATGCATATTTAGTACTAAATACACATTTGAATTGGATTTAAATAAAACTATGCAATTCACAGCCAACTGAGTTAGCTAAAACACATCACAAAATAGTGCTAGGTTTTACTTAACTGGCCATTCATGGGAGATATCTGGTTCCAGCAAGTCTCTGTTACGCATTAAGACATATACTTTATCTGCGAGCGGTTGCGTTGCAACGACACCCCTTATGTATTGGTTTGATTTCTGGGTGTCAAACCAGTGTTCATTTCCTTCTTGGTCAACCATCATAAAAGCTTCACAAGCTATACGAACAGATTTGGGCTGGTGAGACTTCCACTTATCAGACTGAACATGAACGATGTGGGCTGTGGCACCTTCCGGGTATAAGCCAAGGGTTTGGCTTTGATTACCCCACGGCAGGATCACGATATTGCCGTTTCGCGTCAATACTGGCAAACAGGGATTATTATCACTGAAACAAAATAGGATGGGATGATTGTTAATTGTGAACTTAATTGCTTGGCACATTTTCACTCTCATTACTTGAGAGAGAAAATATAGAGAAAATAAAGTTAAACTGCAATATTCAATTTAAAAAAATAAAATAATTAATAAAACGAAAGTACATAGCCATAACTCGTTACGATTGAGTTACTTTTTGCTGTCAAAACATGAGTCATCAACACAATAAACTAGTAATTGCACAACACAATAAACTAATAATTGAACATTCTTAGATGGTTAGCGCTCTCAGATAGCCATGTAATGAAAATGGCCATCCTTTATTGTTCATTGAATGTAATGAAAGGTAATAAGCGAGCAATATTTAATGCATCATCTATTGCACGATGATAATTACCGTCGAACTGAAGCCCATGGTATTCAAGCGCACCTTTTGGTCCAATATTACGATAAGTACTTTTGCCTTTTGCCCACATTTTTTTGAGATTATGGTGAGGTAGCATTAAAAAATTGGGTGAAACACCATGCCGTTCAGTTTCGGCTAGGAGCTGATTCTTGTCGTAGTTCCCCCATGAGCACCATTTCCTTAGCAAATATCCTTCTAGCCACTTGTTAAGCTCGTAAACGACATCTGTATAATATTGAGCACTATCGACATCACTTTGCTGAATTGATGTTAACGCAGTACAAAATACAGATAATTTAGGATGGAGTTGGGGACGTACAAAATAGGATTTGGCATCAATGACATCTCCGTTTTTATTACAGATTACACAGCCAAACTCAATAACCTCCATATCCTGAACACTTTGCCGACGATCGGTGCCTTCGACCTTGTCTTCCCAGCATGTCGCTTCTAAGTCAACGACTAGCAATAACTCCTCAGCAAGGCTCATGTTTTTTCCTCTTCTTTTAAGTTAATCATTCGAAACCAGGCTTTAAAATTTACTTTTCTGCATTGGCTTTCGGGCTCGAGGCATGAATTCATTATTTCAATCCTTAATTTCCAAGTAGCTTTCGGAAATAATGAGCTGATCGTTGATAGCCTGACCTTTCATAAAACTGCTCTGCTCGTCTAGTTGCAACGCTAATTAGTACAGCTTTTCGCTCGTTGGCAATTTGCTCTGCGTGTATAAGAAGTGAGGTAGCAACACCGTTTCTGCGATAGGCTTCTTTCACATAAAGCTCTTCAATCCATGCGACATTTTGAGCTGCATAGAAAGCGTAGTGCGTATTGCCATAGAGATATCCAACAGCAACATTAGCTATTCGTGCAATGAGAAAAATGGTTTCATCATCTTTGAACACACGAAGGAAATCGCTCAATTCATGTTTGCATCCAACATCAAAACTCATTGAAAGCATACCGGCCATCTCAAATATGTCTTCAGCATCCGACTCGGATACTTTTAAGAGAGAAATCATTTGATTGGATATCTAAAACGTAATACTTCAGAGTTGCCAGGTAGTAATTCTTTCTGAATGAGATCCGCACCTAATGTTCTCTCAAGTACATACATGGCATCCTCGTGTGGCATGCCCGCCTCACCTATGACTTCGTACTCAGAACCTGATTGAGTACGTCCGGTTTTAGTCGTTTCATCAAAATGTTGAATCACCGTGCTAACCCGTCCCAGTCCATCGTGCTCGCTATACCCCACAAATATTTCACCACTTCCCTCCGGTGTATTAATTTGTAAGATATTCCATTCTCTTAAAACAACTTTCCCCGCCGCTAAACTTACGATGCTCATATTTCTGCTCCAGCTGCACCGAATAACTGTTTTATCAATATTCTTTTTTTCATAAGTGCTCCTTTTATATTAATAAAAGCACTTAAAAACTTAATTGTCAACTTTAATTTATACCTTTAACTAATTGATTTATATAATGTATGTTATACACATTTAACGTATTCATACTTTTCAATATTTAAGATAAAAAAGAAAAACTGAAACAGCCTATAGCGTTCCTAACTGGCTATATGCACCAAAAATTTCGTTTTATCGTTTTCGTTAAATTGAGGGGAAAGGTCAATGACGCTTTATTTGAAGATGGTATGCATGGGAAAAAAATATTTGGGATTATTGAAGGGGAATTAATTACAACCATCATTTTTAAACGCAGAATCGAAAAAAATAAGTGATGGATGTTTAAACAGAGTTCAGAAAGTTCATTTAGTCAATATAGTTGTAAGGACATTCACTATAAGATGAGAATTCATGCTCA
This sequence comes from Methylophaga thalassica, assembly GCA_011052985.1. Lineage (GTDB taxonomy): Bacteria > Pseudomonadota > Gammaproteobacteria > Nitrosococcales > Methylophagaceae > Methylophaga > Methylophaga aminisulfidivorans_A. The sequence goes on along the minus strand of DRHY01000303.1, from coordinate 25,034 downwards.
ATTAGCACTAATCCACTTATGCTTTTATTAATCTTATGAACTGTATGTGATTTAATTAAAATCTCTATTATGCAGATCAAGGAGCGATCAATGCTTATTTTGACTCGTCGTGTGGGTGAATCGCTTGTCATCGGTGACGATATAAACATCATAATCCTAGGCGTTAAAGGCAATCAGGTGCGTCTTGGTATTGAAGCGCCGGAGGATGTTTCCATTCACCGAGAAGAAATTTATCTAAAAATAAAATCAGATGAAAAAAGAAGTTGATATCGCTTAATTCTTCTGTGGCAAGCAAAGATACTTATCTCTTTAAATTTAAAAGTTCACGATCCCAATTCCCTTTTGAGGAGCTCGAGTACTCGTTCAAACTCAATATCAGACATATCTGGTGCTTCATGAGTATAGTTGTCAAGATATTGATTGATTTGAAGAAGCCGATGCTTCTGACTTGATTTTATATACGGCGGATAGTCATCAATAATGATGACACGATTGATATCATCATCGACAAATCGTAAATCTTTATGCTCTCCAACCCACTCAATATAACGAATCGTGAAAAACCATTCCGGGGCATATTTCTCATAGACTAACCCGGTAGCAACTTCTCTGAAACGAGTTTCATCTACTGTAGTGAAAATACATATGTTTTCCTCACCAAACAGGACTTCGCATTCCTTCAAAAATTGCATTAATCCCGGTCGAGGAAACTGACTGACTGCGTTAGTGATGAGTACACCTTCCAGAACCAGTGCAAATGTTAAGTCAACTATCACTATTCCATTTTATTTTTGAAAAAAGTATTATCAAGTTGTAGCAAATCAAAAGAATCCCCATGCTTCGATGTTTAAAACATAAGCCGATTCAATACAGATCTTCCTGTAAAACACTATCTATTCTAGGAAGATATTTGTTCGCTAAACTCAGATACGATTTAACTTTCGTTTACCTTTAACTTCATCGGCCGATTCGAGTTTCTTACGCCGTAATAATGCATAAAATTGCTCTATATCAGTATGAAATTCGCTGTCATAAGCATCACGCATTTCAATCAGAATCCTCTCTGATTCATCAAGTTTTCCCTCAATCAGAAAGTTACAGGCTTTACGAAACAAAGATCGATAATTTTGAACATGTATAACTTGATTATCGACTTGTTCGATCATTTGAACTATTAATCGTTGCTCTTCTATGGGAGGAATAGATAGCTTAAATTGCCCGAGTGCTGATTTAGTGATGTGCTGTTTTGCTCCCCCTCGAGCATTATCAAAAAAATATTTTAATGCTTCTTCGCTGTTGAGCTTCATTGCCAAATAGTAACTGTCGACAGTATTAACTGGATTTATCACAAAAAAGTGGTGTGTTGCCACCGCCACTCCATCTAATCCACTAACAACTCTTGCTTTGTTTAACTTGCCCTTTGCTAAAAAAACAATTTCACCATTGTGAAGTGATTTATGGGAACGCAAGGTAATGTCTGATTTTTTAACTTCTTGCCAATTAATTTTTTTAGTATCACCGCTAACATCTGCCACAGTTAAAACATAAACCCCTTGATTGCTGGGCTTTACCCCCTCTTTGAAGCCCCGACCTGAACTTATCTCAGCCACATTTTTTAATAGTGTCTCACTCATGGCTTTTATCCTTATTATTACATTCTACTAATATAGCACTTACAGAGATTGACTTTCAAGCCAAGCTTAGTTAAACTGTATAGCATATTGGGAGACACTAATGGTGAAAAATGAATTAAAACAGTTAATTGATGAAGCATATGAGCGTCCAAGACGATTTGGCATATATCAGGGCGTGCGAAAGTTCAAACATGGCGAAATGTTCAAAAACGTCTGGTTTATGCACAGCATAAAAAACCGAGCAAATATCGCTTGTGAATCAGATTTAGAAAAGCATCTTTGCATGCATATGGAATTTGAAAATGCGGTGGAAAGTTACAGGCCACAACCTTTCAAGCTGAAATTTGACGATTTTTCTTACACCCCCGATTTTCTCGTCAAATGCAAAAATGGGCTTTATAAAATCCGAGAAGCAAAACGTTTAGCTGAAGCAGAATCCTCAAAATATAAAGAAAAATTTGAGGTAGTGACGCAATACTGCAATAAGCATGGCGTGGACTTTGAAATATTTACGGAAGCTGACATTTCTAAAAAAGTATTGATAACGCAAAACTTTGTGTATCACCTGATGCGGGGAAAACCAGTCAGTCCAGCGGACATGGAAGCGTGTTACCAAGCGCTAAAAAAGCAAGATATAAAAACAGCAAAGCTCTTAGATGTCAGGGATTTCGTCGAATCACTGGGATTTGATTCTATCGTTATTATTCAACTCATTGCCCAAGGGATCCTTAAAAGCAATATAGCCCCCCATTCCGTAAAAAATGCCTATGTAAGCATGATTGGAGGTGCTGTATGAATTTTGCCTCTATCAGCAACTTACCGGCAGTCGGTCATGAGTTCACATTTCAAGGAGATAAATTTACCGTTGGCCATATATCCGGAAAGACAGTGAGATATACCTCTGTTGCCGGCGGGCGCCAACTTCAAGTCAAAACTGAAGCCTTTTTGAAAATGATGGAATCCAAAGAATTTATTCATGAAAATGAAGAATTTTTAAATTCTTATGCTGGCCTCAGTGAAAAAGATATTGCTAAACGAAATAGCGTATTCAGTTTAATTAAATTTGTCGAAGAGCATACACATACACCGCGCTCCCAGTCGAAGGTAAAACCTTTATTAGAAAGATATGGTAAAGAAAACAATGTGACGGTGATGTCGGCAGCTAACTTTGCCAGAATATATAAACGCTTTGTTGAAGCTGGTTATAATCTCGATGCCCTTGCCCCAAATCACAAGGCAAAAGGGAACCGGAAACCTCACTTCTCATCCCTTCAGGAGAAAATTATTTCTGAAGTTTTGCATGAGCATTATTTCCAACGAACAGCTGAAACACTTAAAGAAGCATACGCAGAATTTCGTTATAGGATGATGGATACGGAAGAGTTCGAACGCTCTCCAACGACTTTTAAACGTGCAAGTTATGCTTCATTCAGACGTAGAGCAATGTCCTACGACATTTTCTATCGGCTCAACTCACGTTTTGGTAAAAAGAGAGCGGCAAGAATGCTCCGAGCTGCTGGAATTAAACACGATACCGGTTTTCCGCTTGAATTTGTTGAAGCCGATGGCTATGTTGTCGATTGCATGATTGTGGATGAAGAGACGGGTGTAGTATTAGGCCGTCCCTATTTAACGCTTTTTATCGACCGTGCAACCCGAACGGTACTCTCTTTTCATATATCTTTGAGAGCATTTTGCTTTGAAACGTTGTTAGTAACCTTCAAAGATGCGCTCAGACAGGATAACGGTTTGCCTGGTGGGCGAATAAGCAATGTGATAGTGGATAATGGCAGCGACTATAAGACCGATGCATTTAAATCGGCAGTTCTTTCGATAGGCTGTGACGTAAAGCCTTGTCGTACTCAAGAGCCAAATTCCAAACCGTTTGTTGAGAGTGTGTTTCGCACTTTTAACCTCAGATGTTTCCATACCCTCGGTGGCGCTACCTTTTCAAACCCAGAACAGCGTGGTGATTATGAGTCAGAGAATGAAGCCATTTACACCTTAGACGAGCTTAACCAGATTTTTAGATCAGTTGTTGACGACTATCATCAAACTATTCATACACAACTCGAACAAGCACCTTTGCTAGCCTGGCAGGATTGGCTAGACGACATTAAAGGTTTTGAAAACGAAGTTTCACTAGAAGTCATCAATACTAAACTTCGAGATGTAAAACTGGTTAAAGTTAATAATGGCACAGTACGTTTTGACCATCTCACTTATAAATCTCACGATCTCCGTGCAATTGAAGAAACGCTAAAACTTCACAAAAAAGCAAATCCGTCTGTGCATGTTTATATTGACAATAGCGATCTAAGTCACGTCTATGTTGAAAATGCACTTGACCCTAATGCTCCTCTAATCAAAGCAGTTTCAACGGAACCTGATCGTACGAGGAACTTGACGATGTACGAGTATATGCTTGAGCGAGAAGAAATTAAACGCCAGAAAGATGAGCATGAACAAAGACTCAAAGAGCTTGGAGCGGAAGAAAAATCTCGCGCTAACAGAAAACTTCGTAAACGGATCAAAGACAATGCTTCACTACGTAAACAAAGGCACAGCGAAAACCTCAAAAAACTTAAATCGGCTGCCCAAAAAACTATTGAAGTAAATCCTGCTCCAACACTGCCCCCATCAGCAGCTAAAAACCTAAGCAACGATATTAATGGCAGCTTTGAAAATATGACATGGGGAGACGGTGATGAATAATAGTGAAATTGATTTCAAGGTAAATCAAATCCGTGAATTGAATATAAAGCATCCATCTTTGGCAGACGCGCTGGATACGATTCAAATTGCTTACCTCTCTGTCAGAAAGCAACGCTCCATGAATGAGGGGAAAATACCCTCTTCTTATAAACCAACGTGTGGAGTGATAACAGGTCCTACAGGTGTGGGAAAAACTACACTGTGCAACTTTGTTAAAACATCATTACCTTCGAAAGAGGTAACCAAAAATAATCTCCATAAAACAATTATTCCATGCATCTATGTAAGTATCGCCAATATGTCGACACCAAAATCTGTGACTGGTCGCATATTAGAAGAATTTGATCAAGAAGTCCCAAATCGTGCTACTGAACATCAAATGCTAAGACAGTTAAAAGAGCTCTTTACAACGTGTGAAACCAACATAGTTCTGTTGGACGAAATTCACGACATTGTCACAGGGACAGGTCTTACTAAAGTGATGTCGTGGCTCAAAAGTCTTGTGAACGAGACCAAAGCAGCCATTTTTTTGGCCGGAACTGAAGATTCTGAAGCTATCGTAGATGCGAACCCAGAGCTCAAAACACGTTTTAAAATGCGGATGAGACTGCATTACATGCGATTTGATCTTGATAACCCGGATTCAGAATTTGAAATGTATATCCGAAAACTATTTTCGGATATTGAAAAAATTCTAGAGTTTACAACGGTATTTACCCCCAATCAGACTGAGCTTGCTAGGCTTTATTTAACAACCGACGGTAATTTGGAAAATATCTCCACATTAATGATTGAAGCCTCTAGGACCGCAATGAAAGCTGGGCAGTCGTCGCTTACGTTTGAAAATATTCGTGAAGGTTTTCATAAAACAGGGCTGACATTACCGGTTCGATATCAAAACTCAATAAGTCCTTTTGAGCTCAGCGAAAAAGACGTTGTAAAATCTATTCGTCATTTGGGGAGTAAATAAATGAAATTACTCGCCACCTGTATTCCCTATCGTGATGAATCAGCCTACGGTCTTTTGCATCGCGCCGCGAAAGCTAACGGTTTTCTTAGCACAAAAGACTTTCTGCATTCACAAACAACAAAGACGTCTTTATTCAGTGCCGTTTCGAGCCATGACTGCCTGTTAAATAGTGCCATTTATGGAAACATTAAGACTGATTTTGTTTATAGGCCAACCCGACTTGAGAAACCAACTATTAGCTTTCGTAAAGTCCATATCGATAGATCCCTTTTACGGATAGCTGAACGATATGTATGTGCTCAATGCGTGAAAGAAACCGGATATGCACCCTACCTTTGGGATTATGGTCTAGTCACGGCTTGTATCCGGCACAAAACACGATTAGCTTCGCAATGTCTACATTGCCAAAAGCCCTTTTCTTGGAATGAAACAACGCCATTGGGGTGTGACTGCGTTGGTGCTATGCGTCACATCAATCTCTCCGATGATGAAATAGCCAGTCAGATCAAACTCACGGCGTGGCTTAAAAGTGGTGCTCAGCAAAAAATTACAGAAGTTGAATCAATATACTTCTGTCTTGAGCAAATTAATCGAGTGATCGGGAAAAAAGTCACTCACACAAAATTGGTCACACTGAGCATCAAAGCGTTAAGTAATGAAGGCTTCTTTTTAGATGAGATTTTAAATCGTATAAATCAAAGCAAATTACCTAACCGGATAAAGCTCTACCCTCTCCTTGCCAGTCTCAACCAAACGACTAAGCAACTCGGTGAAAAATTATTGGGCCAGGCACTTCCAATGCCTATTTTGAATTCACTTTCACTTCCACGGATTAACCTCTCTACAACCGAGACTGCAGGCATACTCAATATATCGACAGGGCAGCTTTCACAGTTTTTTGAAAAAAATATCATTGCTCATCATAGGACATCGTCGACGGGTAAAAAATTGATTAAGCTGGCTGATGTCTACACGTTATTACAGCAGCTATCTTTATTAAAAAAAGAGCCAAGCCACAAAAGTCTTTGTATCAATGAAGTGGTAAAAAATCCCAATTATCATCTCCCTCTGTCAAATCTTGTATCAGACCTGCTCAATGGAAGAAATGTCATAACGGAGTTTGACCTTGAACAAGGCTTAACTGGACTGAGACTCAGCTCGGTAAAAATGTCTGCTGAACTTTCACAATACACCGAAGATTTCATGTCGATAGAGGAAGCGGCCGACACGTTTAAACATTCAAAACATCATATTAGTAACCTTCTTAATACAGAGTTTCTCCCTTCCACTAACGCTATGGGAAACACTAATAAAATTCTTATCCGAAAACAGGACATGATTGATTTTGATAAGAAATATATTATCGGCCCCGAGCTTGCCAATAATGCGAGTTTAAGACCCACCGCTTTTTGCTTGAAAGTAATCGCTTATGGAATAAAAGCACTAGCAGGGCCATCTATTGATGGGAGCAAAACTTATCTGTTTCGTAGAGAAGACATCCGTAAACTTGATTTAAACGCCGTCGAAAGAGCCACTGTTAGTCATCTACCCATGCGCTCTGGCCGCCCTAAATTAACAGATAACCGCAATAGCGATGCCGTTACCCTCAACCAAATCAAAGCAGAACTTAAAATAGATACTTATCTTTTGAGGAAATTACTCGGAAAGCGCATCTTAAAAAAACATCAGGGGCTCGGGCACAAAGCGTTAGTCACTAAAGCGTCTTATGAGAGATTGAAGCATTTGCTCGACAAACGTTACTACATCAAACTCGAAGACGTGTTGAAAAGCCTCAATATGAAAAAAAATAACTTTGTAATGAAATTTGTCCAAACCAAACTATGTAGCATCGAAGACATTTTTATTGCGAAGGTCATCAAAAAAAGTGAGTTTCAAAAGATTGAAAAACTTCACCGAGAATATATAACCAGTGCTGAAGCGAATACACTTTATTTTAACTCCACAAGCAAAATGAATAATATGCAGAAACAGGGATTAATTACTCCAGCGATGCAACTCAGAGGGTGGACGACAAGTATTAATTTTTGGGATCGAAATGACGTTATAAAGCTATTGTAATGGTGAACTGCTCTTACATTTCTTAAGAATTTTACTGTGAAATATTGACCATGAGCCAATTACCAATTTTCTTAGACTTTGAAGCATCAAGCTTGAGTTATAAGAGCCATCCCATTGAAGTGGCTTGGTCAGACAGAACAGGTAAGATTGTAAGCTTTCTCATTAAGCCAGAGCCAAGCTGGACGGACTGGGACGAATATGCTGAAAAGTCTATTCATCTAATCAGCCGTGAAAAACTCATTAATGAAGGCTTTCCAGCCGGTATGGTAATTGAAAAAATGACTCAAGCTCTTACTGATTCAAAAGTTTATACATCAGACGCTTCGTTTGATTCAATGTGGTGTCAAAAGCTATTCGATTGTGACCCCATTTCTAAGTCTTTACCTTTCCAGTTTAGAGATTTCCATAGTTTGCTCGAAAGTCACTTTGGTGTTGAGGGTATGCCCAGCGAATCGACGATGTTGATTACACAAAAACGTGTTCGAGAGAATATTGGTGTACGTCATCGTGCTTCGGCGGATGTGCAGTATTTACGAGATTTGTATATTTCATTAATTTCTGGTTATTAGTAAATAAAAAAACTGTATCAATAATTCTTGGTTCTCACTCTGGGTTAACCACAAAGCCCAGCATTGAATTGAGAATACTGTGCGTTGGAAATCAGTCCCATTTCGGCCCCGGAAACCTGGGATGGTAATTCAAACGCCCCCCCTCCTTTAACACCTGCTCATGATCACATTGATACAGTTTTCTTCATATATATCCTTCAAAGGCTAATGCCTTGCTCACCGGAAACTTAAGAGCGCAGCGAATAATTTTTCCGTGTGCAGCTATTTGTTGGGCCGCAGCCTCACTCTCGCACCAGACGGCCAACTTTCGTATATAGGCTGTAAGCGATATCGTCTGAGTTAGCACCAAGGTGCAGTTCTCTATGACAGTTTGGACAAACGGCGATAGCGTTCGAAATCTTGTCAGAGCCACCAGATGCCAGTCGCTTCACATGATGTACTTCTAAGTAGGGCAGACCATTGGGCTTTGTGAATGGCGCTGGCTTCATACAGCACTCACAATTCCCTCGGGCCTCCCTGAGGACGTAGGCGACTACCGCTGCATCTCTAACGAATTGTTCCGCCGATCTTTCCTGACGTGCAGGCGCTGCCTGGCCTGATGGCAACGCGATCGAAGCTTCGCGAAACAGTCGAGCACTTTCCCTTTCCAAAGATTCTGGGGAATCACATAGAACAGGCTCGGCGGTAGCTGGGGAAAGCTGAGTGAATTCTGCTCCTGCGGCTTGTAGGGCTTTACCTAAATCTGATTCAGAAAGTTTCTCAAGCTCATCAACAGGAACTCGAACCCAGCCCATTGAGGGTCCCAAGAGTGGAGAGCCTGTTTTGTTTCCATGACGCCAGCGTGCTTTGTGTTGCTTTTCTTTTTTCTTTACCGAATTAACTACGAAGACTTGATGTTCATCGTCGATAAAGGATTGCTGAATATCACGTAATGCATCGAAATATATCCCTGTCGATGGGGACGCCTTGTAACCATATCGATAAGTGCCAGTTCGACCATTGAACGGAAGAAATGCTCGCGCTGCACCGCCTCCCTTGCCATTCGCTACCGGAACCCAGACAGAAACGTCTTCGTCCTTAAAAAGTGAAATCACTGACCATCAACTCCTATTTCACAGCCGGTATGTATTATGCTGCCCTGACGCCCAACGCTGCCATAATTTGCCGCCTGAAGCGCAGCGCAAGGCGCAGCGTAAGACGGTCAAATTGATGGCTTTGTTAAACATTTCTCATGCCCGAGTAATGTGCAATGACATTGTTGTTCCACTTTAAGAGTAATTTTGTTCTCTTTGCATGATTCAGTTCTAGCTCTCGATTCTCTGCCAAAAACTTCTCTTGTTTGTAGAGAAAATTTTGAAATTCATATATTTGCTGTACGATTCTATACATTGGTTTTGAGTGTATTCCTGTACAATTCTCGAACTCTATCGACTGATTAATATCATATATTGGTTCAACACGATCCAAATGCTGAAAGTACAATATGCCCTTACCCGAGGGGTATGGCGGGAGTGTATGTTTAGCTAAATATGCATCAAAGCTACTATAATCACCTACGAAACCTGATTGAAACCTCTTATCTTCGGACTTGCCCAAAATCGGTTGGTAAAGATGTATGGAGGGTTTAATTATGTTTTTTCTTATAAGTGGGTGTTTGATTTTCCTAGTGATGGAAAAATCACTAGTATGCATCATGTAAGGGTTTTCTCCATCAAGCATAGTGAAACAGCTTTTAGGGAACGGGAACCCACAACGTGCGGAAAACAGAAAATCACTAGACATATTTATGATCAGGATGTTATTTATTCTTAACCCCATACATGATGGCTGACTATGAAATATTAGTGATTCTGTTCCCAGTGCATTTAAACCAACCCCGTCACCTTCAAGTGGATAGATAGCAATCATTCTATCTTTTTGACCAATTCTCGTCTTAATATGGAAACTGGGCTGAATATTAGTGGGGTTACCTTGAATGAAATGATATGCAATCCAAAGCCCTACACGAACCTTATCCATCCAATCCATAAAATCAATATATTCAATGCTATTGAGTGCACCTCTATCAAGTAATGTCAGAACATATGATTTAGCTCTACCTTCGAGCTTTGAGTATTCCGAATTGCAACTCTCACACGCAGGAACACAGAAATTTAACCAATCAAATTTAACAGTGCTTCCGTCTTTAAAATTGGTACCAAAATTTACAACTCTTTTTGGATCTCCAGTTAGCTCAAGTAACCACTGAGGAAGTATGTGCTCTCGATTCTTTTTTTCTGGTGGATTTCCACAAAAAACACAGAATCTATTTGAGGTCATTCGCTATATCCATTGATGTGTCCCCCCCCCCAAGCAAGGCGATGTTTTTACGCTTTGTGCGTAGTGAAGTAAAAATATATCCCGCTGACTTGGTTTGTTAGTTGCCATGTTCGAATTTGGCATATATTCGGCCCACAGTCGATACTTTGTGCTCAAAGAATCCATGCATATAAAAATCAGCATTTAGCACTGCACATGCTCTTGAAAATGCATGACGTGATGTTTCTGGATTTTCGTGCGCGACGCATTTCAATGCGAAACATTTGTCAGCTATATTCTCAGAATTAAAAGTTAGTGCCGAATGATCCTTCGCTGCAATTGTATGAGCAAAATCATTTCTGATTTCTCTAAGTCGATGAAGATCGCCAGCAATAACTTTACTACACATACCAAGAAGAAGTGCTAGGTCAATCTTTGCTGAGAATGTTGCAAGAGGCCCGCTACGGCCTAAAAGTCGCTTCAGTGCCTTCGCATCATCCTCTAAAAATGACGCGATAGCTGCTTCAAGCTCCTCTTCTACCCATGCGACACCGACAATCGCAGCACCTCGATCTGACTGAGTATCGATTTCCGATATCAAGGTTTCTGTTCGTTTAAGCAGCTTTTCATCAATAGACATGAACTATCCATCCGTAGTATCTATCGGCCAAGCTCAATGGAGAGCGAATACATTGAAGCTGATTGTTATAAGCTTTCACGAGTGACCAATACCCTAAGCAGTAGTAAAGACCATTTTATTGAGTCATAAATAAGTGCGGAAACAACTGGTTTTGAACCGTGAACATCACCCATATTTGATCTGAGCTTTTGCATTACAAATGCTGCTTGATTTAAAGACCCATCCAGATTGCTGGATAATGGATTAATATCGGAGTCGCCCCACCCGATATCTCGAAGCTCATTCTGTAATCTGTCTTTTGCTCCGATTGCATTGATCGATTTTTTTATTCTTTCTTGAAATGATGATTTATTTGGATCGCCAAGACCAAACTCTTGATATATGGAGCCTGTTACCGCATCAAGGGCACCGCAAGAAGCTGATAAGGAACCGCTTAAATCGCCATCTCTTAATCTGCTTGCAGCTTTTTGAATATCTTGATGCGCAATTTCTGGTATTTCTTTCAGTTCAGACACATCAAATATTTCTATTGGAAGGAGGACAGTGCCTGAGAATTTCCAACCAACTCGCGATAAAACACGCTCAAGCTCGCTTATAAGATCGGGGTTTCTCCTGAGCATTTCTTCACAGACAATTGATGCGACAACACCTGAACTGTTTTCTTCCATATTCCCTATTTGAGCATCAATTGCACTAAGTAGCTGTGATTTTGAAGCACCTCCCTGAGACTTTTGTTCTAGGTGCGACAACTTAGACATGTCTATATCCGCGTAGCCAACAATTTCCTTAATACTGCCAAATGAAAAATTTGCCGTAAGGATGGATCTTATTGGACCCCAGGGGATTTTATTCATTACACATATGTTCCTTATGCTTATAACTCAGCAATAAATTGCCGCCTGAAGCGCAGCGTAAGGCGGTCAAATTGATGGCTTTTTTTGGCAAACCCTTTATCACTTAAGCCAAATTTTGGAACAAGTTTAGATAGTGGAGTATTCCAGACCAGCTCATATAGCTCTACCCTACTCAAATTTAATATAATGCTCATTAACTTTATCCTGAAAAATTTGCTTTAATCAAGATTATGAGCTCTTCAATCATAATGTAAGAACAGGCATTAATTTTTTTGAGCAATACCAACCTCATCTTTTTTGGTATCCAACTTTTGAAAGCTGTTAGGGGTTCTAGTGCTCTAGGCATCAATTAGATCAAACATCACAGTGTATTCATTGCTCTCAATTAAAAACCTGAATCGCCACTAATTCGCGCGACACAAATCAGTTACAAATTGGGCTCGTGAAATCTTTAACTCAATCCCCGCAAAAATCCCTCAGACACAAAAAAGCGGCTAGCCGAAAATCGACTAACCACTTGATTTTATTGGTGGGCCACCAAGACTTGAACCTGGGACCTTGGGATTATGAGTTGGAGAAGTAAAGTTTAACTTATTGTTTTTATTTATTATTTACCGTGATGCCCGTTGCTAATTTGCATCACTATGTATTACTTTTCACAACCAATACACGCAAAAGTCCCGCAAAGATTCTAGATTATGCATTCTTGGATTTCAGAAGTAACCAACCCCCTGAACGCTATCCTAACTTAAGTTCAAAGTGTAGTGGACATATAACAGAAGAGTCTGAACTCGCTACCTATTCAAATTACATGGAATAACCCTAAGCCTAGTCCGATTAAAGGCAGCAAGATAACAGTTCGAAATAGCCACTTTTTACCATAGGAAAGCATAAAAATCGGCACTAACCCTACAGTACCAAATAACATGATCGCGTGTGAAAAGCCTATTGATATACTACTATCTGCAATCCATATTAGTACTGCTATAAGCAATAACAGGCCAGCCAAAACTCTAAGAATACGTTTGTCAGTCAAGGTCAATGGGGTGTCGAAAATCATTTTAGAATGTTGTACTAATGCCAATAACATCATACTTTCCAACGACATTAAAAAAGACATGATCATGACATCGACCTCATTAAAGAGTTTTTTCGGCTCACAGGGAGGATTGAAGATTTGCCGTGTTTGACTAAACTTTTGCAACCCGAAGCGGCCAATAAGCCCATTACAATCAAGACAGCATCGAAACTCATTGATAAAACACTGTACCGAGGTAAAGTGATCAAGTTAAATACTGGTAGTAAAAGTAATAAACCGCTTAATAACGCCAGCTGTTCAACCCACGCCTGTCGGTTACTTCTTATAAAGCTATAAACCAAGCTGGCAAACCAGGTAATAAAGAATATTCGGATTTCCCATAGCTCTCGTTGTGCCAATTCAACCGGTAATAGTCTATTGGCCCAGAAAGCAAAGGTTATCGCTAATGGCAATCCGGCTATGGTGCCGACATTCAGGATCTGTACTAAACGAAACATACGTTTCCACTCACCGGTTTTTTCCGCTTTTTGTCGGCGCTTTTCTACCCACAACAATAAACCGGTTCCAATCATCATGGTTCCAAGCAAGCCGCCGAGAAAAAACAGCCAGCGCGATAAAGCATCAGCATAATGCAAAAGGTGTAAGGCCGTGAAACTGTTGTAAAACGCACGCCAAAATCCTATTTCGGGATCACTGTTTATTAGTGAAAGTTCAGACTTATTGATGTCAAAAAGCAGCGTTTCGCCTCTCGCCCGGTTCAATAGTGAGTTAGCGCCTTGCTGACGAAGTGAAATTTGCATGGCGCGACGCGAGTTATTGATCTGCAAACTATCGACTCCCCTGGGCCATTTCGTTTCAGCAATTCCCATCAATACGTCAATTTGCTCAATGCGTGACGAGGCATCCATTATGGTTGTGGGTAAAGTCAATGTTTCAGATATTGTCTTGCCACCTCGGCCACCCATGGCTTCAAAATATTCACCTACATCACCGTTAAAGGCAGTCTGTAATCCCCACGGCATCAACGTAAATATCAAAAGTAATAAACCGCTGAAAGTGATCATTAGATGAAAAGGTAGTGCCAGCACCGAAGAAACATTGTGCATATCCAGCCAGGAACGTTGTCCCTTATTTTGGCGAAAGGTAAAAAAGTCTTTAAATATTTTTTTATGGATGATAATGCCGGTTATAAGACCGATAAACATAGCCATAGTCGCGATACCGATAAACCACCTCGCCGCATGTCTGGGTACACCATAAAGTTCAAAATGCATGCGATACAAAAAGTCCCCCAATCTAGTTTCTCGAGGATGCAATTGCTCTCCGGTCGCGGGATCAAGTATGGCGCGATGTCCGCCTCGTCTACTCGGCCTTTCTCCCTCATCAAACCAGCGAACATTAACTGCTGGATTGCGTTCATTAGGGAGCTCGATATTCCACTCAGGGGAATTCGGTGCTTTTTGTTGAAGGAATGCCCAAGCACTTTGCCACGCCTGACTGCTGGTTTGAGTTTCAATTTGTGCGAGTTCAGGTTGTGCCCAGGTATTTATCTCGGTACGAAAAAAACTCAGCGCACCAAGGAGAAAGATTAAGTAGAGCAGCCAGCCCACCATAATCCCACTCCAGGTATGGAGCCAGGCATTACTTTGACGAAAACCCGGTTGAATGTTGCTCATGCTGGGCTCCCAACGTGTCTCATTACAAACCATAAAACACATGACAATAAAATGATGGCTGCCAATAGATAACCAGCCATTCGTTTCAAACTGATTGTATAAAAAGCCCAGATTGCAAACGCTGGAAAGATCATAAAGCCAGTCATACTGGCTACTAATACAGCTTCATAACGAACAGTTGGCAACAACAAACTCATCGTTGCCGTCCAAAGAGAAACTAACAAGTAACCACCAAAAATGGTCAAGCCAGTACGGCATGCCAAGTTAATTCGAGTTCTGCCGGACATGGCTTTACTGCCAGGAGAGCGAAACCATTTTAATAGAGGTGAGAAATTAAACATGCTTTTGAAAATCCATGATCTAAAAATGAGGATTAAATCGGCTAATAAAGCCAGCTAGGAGAAAAGCGAGTGTATTGGAGAAGCACTACACTCGCTTGTTAACTAGTGCATCAAAACCCTAGATTCAGAGCCAACCAAAGACGTCGTCCATCATCTATGTAACCGTATTCATCGTATTCAATTTCTTCATCAAACAGATTGTAAAGACCTGCTTTAACCGTGGCATGTTTAGTGACTTTGTAATTCATGCCCAGATCAGCAATCGTGCTTGAAGGCGCCACAATGGTGGAGCTGGAAGGTCCTGTAATAGGCTGACTTTCTTCACCTCGATAAATGATCCGGAACCATGAATTTAATCTGTCATTGTTCAACCAGTTCAGACTAACTGACGCGAGGTGTTTAGGTAATTGTGTAAGCGGCTCTCCTTTATATTCACCTGTTTTTTGTTCAGAGTCGGTATAGGTATAGCTGGCATCCAAATTAATCTTCTCAGTTAGATTCGTACCTGCGGTAATTTCAACCCCTCGGGTGACTGCTTCGTCAACATTGATGCGATAGGTAGGAAATGAACCAAAACTATTAGCTCCTGCGGTACAAATCTCAACTGGACAAGCTATACGGGTAATTTTGTCTTCAAAATCAGTATGAAAGAGTGTCAAACTGGCATAACGGTCATTTTCACCATTAAAATACAATCCAATTTCTTGGTTAATGGAGGTTTCTGGTTCCAGGTCGGGATTTCCATAAACATCGCCACCGCGACTACTTTGACCCCAATCAAAAGTTAGTTCACGTAAACTTGGTGAACGGTAACCGGTCGAAACACCACCTTTTAAAACCCATTGAGATGCCACTTCCCAGACGCCATAGAGTCGGGGGCTGAAATGTTGACCGAAATTTTCGTTATCGTCCATACGAACCCCGCCGGTCAGCGAGAAGTTATCTAACAGATACCACTCATCTTCAACAAATAAAGCCCATTGTTGATTACTGATTTGCGTACGGTCTGAAATGGTGTTGGAGTTAAGATCTTCAAGTTCTTCCTTTTCAAAGCTTGCCCCGATAGTAGCGGTATGCTTTTCAAATGGCATGACTAAATTAGTCTTAGCGAACGTATTTTCAATGATGATTTCACGTGTCTCGTTTTCGACTTCCTCACGCTGAATGTAACTTTCACTGGTTCCAAATCCCCAGCGACCAGTGTGAGTGATAGCATAATGTTCACGATTTGTATCATTTACCGAATCACTACAACCACCCCGACCACAATCTTGTGTGGGTTCTGATTTTCCTAAATTGCCTTCACGATCCTGTTCTGTCATACCGGCCTCAAAAGAAAAATCGTGATTTTCTAAGGCGGTTAACGAGAGTTTTGCTGTGACACTATTCATCAGTTTATCTTCGTAGCCGTAAACAATGCGATCCTCATCACGTTTGTAGGTTTCACCATAGAGCTGCAACCCCAAAATATCACTGACGATAGGGCCAGCAAGATTAAAACTTCCACGCGAATAATCACCTGAACTACTACTTTCCTGAAAAGTCCGTTCCACTTGCATATTACCGGTCCACTGATCCATGACCTTTTTGGTGATAACATTAATTACCCCACCCAACGCATCAGAACCATAAAGCGTTGACATAGGGCCACGGATAATTTCAATACGTTCTATCGCCTCAATAGGCGGTAACCAGTCAGCTTCAAAACCTGCGCTTCCATTTGGTCGACTTTCACGGCCTGATTGTCGTTTTCCGTCCACCAGAAGCAATGTGTAACTTGACCCCATCCCACGGATGCTGACATCGGTTCCCCGGTCTCCTGATCCTCCTCCTGTAACTGTCACGCCGGGGACTGTTCGCAATGCATCGTTTAAATCGCGGTAGCCGTGTTTGCTGAGAGTCTCCTGATCGATGATGGTGACGGAAGCGGGTGCTAAAGTAGCTTCTTGCTCAAATCCTGATGCAGTCACCACAATTTGTTTAAGATCTGTTGAAGTTTCAGCGGATAAGACTTTAGTGCTGATGAGTGAAAGTCCTATAGAGAGCGCCACAGCGGACTTGTTGCGAATGAGGTCTTGCATTTATTCTTCCTGTAATAATTATCTAGATAAAAACGATTATTATTCGCGAATAAAGAGAAAATGAAAGCTTCCTTACAAAACTTTACAGAGAATACATACCGAACTAACTTAAATTACGCTTAGGTAAAACCGAAACCAACACTTAATGCTGTAGTTATGTGAGGAAGAATTTAACAAATAATATTAGCTTTTATGTTCCCAACATCTTTGCTTTGAGCATTTTCCAAGAGGAATCTCTTGAGCAGGCTGGACTGCCTTTGAAATCGTAAACAATCCCCGCAAAAATCCCTTTGGCATAAAAAAGCGGTCAACCGAAATTCGGCTAACCGCTTGATTTAATTGGTGGGCCCACCAGGACTTGAACCTGGGACCTTGGGATTATGAGTAATTTCAATGTTTTTCCCATTTTGCACTTTGCCCAATAGCCAGGTGATGGCGTTAAAATTTGTGTTTTATACTTTTTTTGGCAAGCCCTATTCAATTAAGCCAAATTTTGGAACAAATTTAGGTAGAGGAATATGCCAGGCCATCGCATATAGCTCTTACCAACTAAAAATTTGTTATAGTGCCCTTAAAACATATTCTGAAAACTTTATTAAGCTCACCACTATGAGCACTTCAACCATGGGGTGAAAAGAGGCATTAATTTTGTTTGAGCAGTAAAGATCTCATCTATTGTGAAAAATAATTCATAAAATCTCATTTATTCTGAAATTTCATATCATCTTTTCTAAAAACAGTTCAGATAACCTTTTGATTTCCTTAATCTCTCAATCTCATCATCTTTGAGCTCCAACGAATAAAAAGCCGGCTTTGAGTCGGTTTTTTTTCAAAACACGATTATTTTTCAATAAATTAAATGGACTTTGTGTAACTAGGATCCCGGCAAGCTAGATCGTAAATTACAGGCAGGGGGGCCAATACACTATTAGATTCAAATAGGGAATAAGATGAAATTTCGAAGCTTGCACAAGTGGGATGATCCTCAAGAATCGAAAGAGTTAATACTTTTTGCGCAGCTTGTAGATGAGCTGATGTTCGCGTTCACTTTAGATACCTACAAGCCCTCCGCCATGAACACTAGTCTATTGGTCAGGGAGGCGATCCAAACTTATTTAGCTATTGAATCTGGCACGATTAAGGGACCAAATTTAAAGCATGTTATCAATGAGCTTTGTGAAAACATTGACAAAGACACGATAGCCCAAGAATTAATTATGGTTGATTTAGGTGGGATTAAATCAACATTAAAAGATCCGAAAACACCAGATAAAACTAAGCTGACATGTTTAAAACTAATTGAAAGCCAGATGCCGTTAAGGCTATATAAATCGATGAATGAAAAGCTTTTAATCGGGGCCATCTGTGAAACGAAGAATTCGTCAAGTATTCGGAGCTTAACAAGGAGCTATATAACAACTCTGCTTAATAGCGGTTATTCTGAAAAGTATATTCAGGATATGGCTAGACAATTCTTCCACTATTCTGATAATAGGATTTCAGGCAACTCCGATATTTCTCTGTTTTTGGAAAATTTCAAAAATGAGCCTGAAGAATTTCAAGTGGTTTACAAAGGGCCATTATTTCTAAATGGATTCAGAAATTCAGCAGAAAAGCTGGGCATAATCATTACTGAAAATAAAGATGAGTTATCTCATGTTATTGATACATTTAACTTTAATCTTCAGAATAATCAAATCTATCTGATAACAAAGTGCGAAGCAAAAGAATATCACAAGGCAAAAAAATACTCAGATACCAAAATCGATCAACTTCAGACTCTGATCGGGCTATATCATCACAAGGAGTCACCGAAGAAAATAACAGAAGGTTTAGTTATATCTCCCGGGTTACGCGATGGAAAGATCGTAGCTAGCCATTTCAATCCGATGCATAAATGCAAGGATTTAAAAGTAGGAAACGCATCAAGAAAGCTAAACAAGTTTATGGACGGCTTTTCGATGGAGAGAGAGTCATTTTTGCGGTTCAATAGAAGTGCGGATCTCCATGCTTTAGCTCTTGCAAGTGATTCTGTAGAAAATCAACTAATTAATCTATGGACTGCTCTAGAGTCTCTATTACCCTCAAAAGACGACGAGAAACTATCTCAAATAGAGCATATTTCCAATTCAATAATGCCCTTCTTGAATATTGGATACATACAAAAGATTGTAATAAGGCTATCTAAAGACCTACTCGTTTGGAACTCACGTGTTAGTAAAAGAATTTTGAAAGAGGTGGAATGCTCGGGAATTCCTGAAAAGATACTAAATTTATTAGCCTTAAATAAATATGAGGCGCTCAGGAATGAGCTGAAAGGACGGTTTAATGACTTCCATCTTCTAAGTGAGAGGTTTGCTTACATAGAACGATTGCTGTCTAGTCCATTGAATGTTGTCTCTTCTCTTGACTCACACAAACAGAGAGTGGACTGGCAAATACGCCGCATTTATAGAGCAAGAAATATGATCGTGCATGATGGAAGGACGCCGTCCTATACCGAAATTCTTATAGAAAACACACATGACTATCTCGACACAATACTTTCTTCTCTTATGTCATTGGGTTCCAAAGATCATATTCTGAACTCTATTGATCAGGGATTTAAAATGGCCGAGTTAGGCTATTTATCGTATTACAAGCGACTCAATGCAAAAGGACTTATATTTGATGAGAGCAATATTGAGTTGTTTTTCGAGAATGATAGAATCTAGAAATCAATGGGGTCAGAGTGTTTGATTACGCAGAAGAAGCATTTACACGAGAATGATAGAATCCAATCAATGGGGTCAGAGTGTTTGATTTGGATTGAGTGCTTACGAATAAAAAGCCGACCTTGAGTCGGCTTTTTTTTGAGAACTGATGATGTCCGTGCTTTTCGCAAGAAACGTAACCATGCACGAGGATACTAGGCTGAATTTTCTAAAATATTTTTAGGCCTAAGATGTGAATCTGATCCAAGATCAAAATGTGTACTACATACTGGAAACGGTTTTACTTTAGGTTTGTTATCAGATTTAATTTTATAAAAAAGGAGTTTTGTATGACTGGTTATCTTTTATTATTTAGTATCTTCACAATTCTGTCACTGCCTGTGCATGCGCAAAAGATTAGCCAAGCTGAGTTTGAATCGCTTCGTGGCGAATGCGTGGCTGTGGCTGCAAGTGGTCGCTATGCTTCTGCTGATCATAAAAATGCAACAAACCAATGTTTGTCTGCTTGTCCTGAAAACCTGCGAATACATAATAACCGTGCACTTACATTGTGCATGGGCGCGCACAGTAATTTTAAAAGGCTTATGCCAAAAAACCCAAAAAGCGGGGATGTGCCAATTGCACAGGTGACGGGCAAAGTAGACTATCAGGGACACCATGTTTGGGCGCTGACATCTACTAATAATGAAAAAGTTTCTCAGCAATGTTCGCGTATCATGCTCAGCGCCGCTGAAGCGAATCAAGCACCTCTTAAAGGTCATCAGATAATGATTGCTGGTATTAAGGAAGAGCCTGTTATAGCGGTACCGACATCGGCTGTTCTCATAAATGTGCGTACGCCATCAAATGAGGAGCTTCTTCGCGATTGTACGGCAGAAGTTATTCATTTGCTTTGCCAAGCACATGAGGCGGATCGTGCAATATGTAATCCCTAGGTTTCAATAGACACTGGCTTGTGAGCGAGATCAATCAAAGCATTTCTGTAGGGCTGAGAAAAATGAAGCCCGTAGGTTGAGTTGAAGAATGAAACCCAACACAACTACTTCAAATTATAAAACAAGCTAAAAACATCAAAATATTGGGTTCGTTATCGCTCAACCCGGACAATACCCTCACCCCATTATTGTTTAATTTCCACAGGCACACCTTTGTATGCTGGTGTGAATGATTTCTTTTCATGATAGGACAAAGGAACTAGTGGGTTTAGTTCAGGATAATAGCCAGCTACAGTGCCATCAGGCAGATCGTATGGGGTGACTTTCAGGCCGTCGACCTGGCGTAGGTGTCCATCGTCTACCTGACTATACAGACTAATTAATTGCCCTTCCTGCAAGCCAAGTCGCGCCATTTCTTCGCGATTAATCAATACGATTTCACGACTCCCTTCCAACCCACGAAGTCGGTCAGAAAAGCCGTAAATAGTAGTATTGAATTGATCATTGGAACGTAATGTAATTAGGGTAAAGCCATTCTCACCGCGTGGATGCTGTCCCAGTGATGACAGTGTTGTTGGTGGAGTGAATTGTGCTTTGCCACTGTCCGTTTTCCACTTTCTTTCGCGTGCCGGGTTACCACGATAAAAGCCACCCGGCTGTGTCATTCTATTATTGAAATCACTAAAATCATCAGGGAAGGTTTCGGCAATGAGATCGCGGATCAAATCGTAGTTTGCTACCCATTCATCCCAACGTAGCTTAGGGTTGGACGGCAAAGTTGCCTTTGCTATACCTGCCACAATGGCTGTCTCGGAGCGGACATGTTCACTGGGTGGCTCTGCTGAACCAAGCGAGCCATAAATGTGACTGAAGGTATCTTCCATCGAACTAGCCTGCGGCCCGCTTTGCTGCTGGTCGATATCGGTACGACCAAGACAAGGTAAAATATAGCTTACTTTACCCGGGATAAGATGTGAGCGATTGGGCTTGGTTGCGATATGAACCGTGAGGTCCAAATTTGACCATCCGGTTTCTAGGCGTTCACGATCGGGTAAAGCTCGTAATAAATTACCTCCCAGTGAGAGCATGGCTTTGATGCTGCCATCCATTACACCTTCACTGGCTTGAACGATATTCTGTCCATTTTCGGTAGGTGCATCGATACCGAATTGTTCATGTAATTTATCAGCCGGCATATGTGATGACTTTTCGCCTATACCGACAGTGCGTTGCCCCTGCACATTGGAATGCCCACGCACAGGCGATATACCAGCACCTAGGCGACCGATATTGCCACGCATCAATAAAAGGTTGCAGTACATCCCTAGATTGAGCCAACCATCGACATGTTGTGTCAGACCCATGCCGTAGATACCGATAACATTTTTTGACTGAATATAAATCTCTGCTGCTTCCTCAATCATCTCGCGACTGAGGCCAGATTCTTCTTCAATATCGGGCCAGTCAAAGGCTCTTACCTTTTCAACAGTTTCATCAAAATCGATTGTCTCAGCTGCAATAAAATCGTTATCCAGAATAGTCCCCGGCGCGGCATCTTCTCGCGTCAGTATATGTTTCATCATGCCCGTGATCACCGCAACGTCACCGCCTGGCTTGACCTGATAGTATTTGTTGGAGATTTCTGTGGGATTGTTGGTGAGCATCTGCATGATGTTCTGAGGTTCGATAAATTCAATCAGTCCTCTTTCACGAACCGGGTTAAAGGTGACAATTTTACAGCCCCGTTCGACAGCATCCTTTATCGTGTGTAAGAAACGTGGCGAGTTTGTGCCTGTATTCTGTCCGAAAAAGAAAATAGCATCACAATGTTCAAAATCTTCCAGAGTACACGTGCCGACGGGTGTGCCGACAAAGGTCTTTAAATTCACGCTGGTTGTTTCATGGCACATATTAGACGACTGTGGCAGGTTCTGATGACCCATTGCACGCGCAAACAGTGCATATAGATACGATGCCTCTAATCCAGCATGACCGCTTGCGTAAAAAACAGCTTCCTTAGGATTCATCTCAGCAAGTTTTTCACCAATATCTTTTATTGCATCATCCCAACTCACTGGTACATATCGGTCGCGGTCAGCCTCATAACGAAGTGGCTCAGACAACCTGCCTGCTTTTTCCAGATCATGGTCGTGCCACGTTTTTAATTCAGTAATGCTGTGCTGTTCGAAAAAGTTGGCATCCGCATGCTTCTCATCCAACTCCCATAAAGTTGCTTTAGCTCCGTTTTCACAGAACTCGAATGTAGATGGCTTGGCAGGTTTGGCCCAAGCACAAGAACTGCACATAACCCCACCGGGCTTATTTAGTCTGGAAAGAATTTTCGCTGCAACGGTTGAGCCTTGCACTTCACCGAAGATTCTCGTCACACCACGAAGCGATCCCCACCCACCTGCGGGACCTTTGTCATATGTTGTATTGGGATCTTGCTCTATAGGGGAATGGTCATTTTTATTGTTTGATTTTGTCATGCTTCCTCCAAGTATTGTGTCGATAAGAAAATTACTCAGCCAGCTGGACGCTGCTTTCAAACAAAAAAAGCATGATCACCAAACATATAAACTAGCCACCATCATTGGATAATTTGTTTGTTTATTTTGTCAGTCGATAGTTCCAACTAAGCATAAGAGATGTTGCACAGGCGGTTGCTAAAGCATTTACTTAAACTTAAAGCCCTTCTCCAGTAAAAATCCTTTCATATGTGGACGCATTGGCTTACTCATCATTGTGGCTATTTGATGCGTCCATGTTTCATCACGTGAACCACTGGAGCGATTTTGATAGTAGGTTTTACAGGTTTCATTGTAGTGTTCGAGCTCTGCTTCGTCTTGTCGATATGTTTCTTCTTTCAAAACCACATCGACTGGCAGCCTTGGCTTTTGCTCAGGCTCTGCTGCCGGATAACCAAGACACATACCAAAGACAGGATAAACTTGCTCAGGAAGCTTGAGCAATTCAGACACTTTTTCCGGATTATTACGGATACCGCCAATAAATACACCACCAAGACCCAGTGATTCTGAGGCAATCATCGCATTCTGTGCAGCCAGACTCACATCCACTGTCGCGATTATGAACTGCTCGGTATAACCAGAGATCATTTCCATATTCTCATAAGCACAGGCAGCTTGACTGCGTTTGAGATCAGCACAAAACACTAAAAATACCGGGCTGTTTTCCACCCAACTTTGTGAGCCGGCGAGCTCTGCCATCTGCTGACGTGTTTGTGGATTTCTGACTCTTATAACAGTGTATGCCTGAACAAAATTAGATGTGGCTGACCAGCCAGCGGCATCAATAATCTCACGTACTATTTCATCTCTCACGGGTTCTGATGTGAACTGTCGTATTGAACGATGGTTTTTCAACAGTTTGATAGTTTGATTCATATAAATTAATACACCTTAATTAGCTTAGGTTTTAAAATGAAACCTAACGGATAAGCATCATATTAAAATACTGGGTTTAAGTATGAACCCACCATAACACCTGAATTTAAAAACACCGATTCGAAGATAAAAAATGCTGGGGTCACTTTCGCTCTACCCCGCCTACAGGATGGATAATATATATTGTTTAATTTGATATCAGCCTACTTAAAGATAAGACGAGTTCCTTATCTCGATGTCAGCTTATGCGATAATCATCTATCCACTTTGGTAACAAACGAACGATAAACTTTTTTTATTCATGAGCACCGATTACAGTCACCTTACCCATATCAAAAGTATAGATGAGCTTCATCTTTATGAACTGATTCCTACTGTGGTGTGGATTTTTGATCTTGATAAACATGGTTGGTGGTGGGGTAATGAGGCAGCACTGACTTTTTGGGGGCTGAAGTCCCTTGATGAGCTTGTCAATAAAGATCTTTCGGGTGATACCGAAGGTGCCCGAGATAGAATGCTTCAAACCTTCGAATTAGCCGCTAAAAATGGTCTGAGCATTGACCCATGGACGACCTATCCAAATGGTAAACCAAAAACACTCTATATGTTGCATAGAGCTGTTTTAATTGGTCCTGAAAAGCATCGCGCCATAATCGCGTATGTGAATGAACAGGTCGAACTAGGTGAAACCCCTGAGAATTTATTATTGGTCGAAGCCATGCGCTATACCACCGTTTTGGTCAGTACCTTTACGTTCTCTGGCGATATTGTAATTGAAAACCCAGCAGCAACAGAAGCCTATAAACACATCATTCCGCAACAACTTGGTAGTGATAAAAATGCCTTCACTGCCCGCTTTAATAAGCTTGAAGAAGGGATTGAGCGTTTAAAGGATGCCACTGAAAAACGGGTTGGTCGATGGACTCATGTGATGAAGACCAGTGAAGGCTTACGTCAGCATACGCTGGATATTCGCATAACTCGTCACCCATTAACGGCAGAATTTTTAATGTTGGTAACTGAATATGATGTGAGTGAGCTTCATCAAGCGTTGGAAGCTGCTAATCATGCTCAAATTGAGT
>DRHY01000302.1 GCA_011052985.1 Methylophaga thalassica | reverse complement strand
TTTTTACGACGACCGTAATAACCTTTAGCTTGATCAAGAACTTTTTTATGGCGTGCATGTGCTGTCACACCGCGTTTTACTCTAGGCATTGGAAAACTCTCCCTTAATTACAGATTAGGCAACATCTTACGAACTGACATGTGATCTGCTTTACAGACTGTCAGCGTAGAACGAAGTTGACGTTTCCGCTTTGTGCTTTTTTTGGTCAGGATATGACTAGTAAAAGCTTGTGAGCGCTTGAATTTTCCACTACCTGTGCGTTTAAAACGCTTGGCAGCACCGCTGTGATTTTTTAATTTAGGCATTGAATTAACAACTCCGCATTGAAAGTTTATATAGTTATTTTTTACTCATAGGAGCTAAAACCATGGTCATTTGGCGTCCTTCTTTCTTAGGGCGTTGCTCGACATTTGACAGTTCGTCTAAATCTTCAGCTACTCTTTCAAGTAATTTAAGACCTAGATCCTGATGTGCCATTTCACGTCCACGAAATCTGAGACTGACTTTAGCTTTATTTCCGCTTTCTAGGAAACGTACCAGGTTGCGTAGTTTTACCTGATAATCCCCTTCTTCTGTGCCAGGCCGGAATTTAACTTCCTTAACCTGAATTTGCTTTTGTTTTTTCTTGGCAATCGCTTTCTGCTTACCTTCTTCAAACAAAAACTTACCGTAATCCATGATACGGCATACTGGTGGACTTGCCTGTGGGGCAATCTCCACCAAATCGAGTTCGGCTTCCTCAGCACGTTCAATCGCCTCTCTAAGCGGAACTATGCCTACTGGTTCACCATTAGCATCTGTTAATCGTACTTCTTTGGCTGTGATTTCTCCGTTCAGCCGTTTTTGATCTGTAGCGATGTTCTAATCCTCTATGTTTAATCGACTGCGGTTTGCGATATCTTTCTGCAATAAACCGACAAAGTCCTCAAGCTGCATCGCACCAAGGTCTTCGCCTTTTCTTGTGCGTACCGCAACTGCATTATTTTGCTCTTCTCGTTCACCAACGACAATCAGGTATGGTACACGACGCAGAGTATGTTCGCGTATTTTAAAGCCAATCTTCTCGTTTCTCAAGTCCGAATCGACTCTAAATCCTTGTTTCTGCAAATTGTTAGCGACATTTTTCACATATTCAGACTGTTTATCGCTAATTCCCATGATGATGACTTGCTTGGGTGCGAGCCACGTTGGGAACGAACCAGCATACTCTTCGATCAGAATACCAATGAAACGTTCAAGTGAACCTAGAATGGCTCGATGCAACATCACAGGGACTTGTTTGCTACCATCGTCAGCGACGTAATTAGCGTCTAAGCGGCCAGGCATCGAAAAATCAACTTGAATTGTGCCACATTGCCATACACGACCAATACAGTCTTTCAATGAAAACTCAATTTTTGGCCCGTAGAATGCTCCCTCACCAGGCTGCAAGTCCCATTTTAATTCAGCCGCATTGAGTGCTTGTTCTAATGCATGTTCCGCTTTATCCCAGACCTCATCACTTCCGACTCGATTATCCGGTCGAGTTGATAATTTTACGATGATTTCATTAAAGCCAAAGTCTGCATAGACTTCATGTAATAAGTGTATGAATGTAGCTACTTCAGATTGAATTTGATCTTCAGTACAGAAGATATGCGCATCATCTTGGGTAAAACCACGCAAACGCATAAGGCCGTGTAATGTACCAGATGGTTCATTACGGTGACATGAACCAAATTCTGCCATACGAAGTGGCAACTCACGGTAACTTTTCAGCCCTTGATTAAATATCTGGATATGACAAGGACAGTTCATTGGTTTAACAGCGTAATCACGATTTTCAGAATGTGTGCTGAAAATCATGTCACCAAACTTATCCCAGTGCCCCGATTTTTCCCACAATTTTCTATCAACCACTTGTGGTGTTTTAACTTCTTGATAACCATTATCGCGTAATACGTCGCGGATATAATTTTCTACTTCACGAAAAATACGCCAGCCATTGTCATGCCAGAAAATCATGCCTGTGGCTTCTTCTTGCAAATGGAATAGATCTAAACTTTTAGCTAATTTTCGGTGATCACGTTTTTCAGCTTCTTCTAAACGATGAAGATAGGCTTTAAGCTCTTTTTTATCTTTCCAAGCTGTGCCGTAGACGCGCTGTAGCATTTCGTTGTCAGAATTACCACGCCAATAAGCGCCTGCTAGCTTCATTAATTTGAAGGCTTTTAATTTACCTGTGCTCGGCACGTGGGGACCACGACAAAGATCGAGAAACTCACCTTGACGATAAACAGAGAGTGTTTCTCCTTGAGGAATATCTTCGAGGATTTCCGCTTTGTATACTTCGCCCATTTCACGGAATAATTCGATACCAGCATCACGCGACACTTCTTCACGAATAACGGGAATATCCTGTTTAACTAGGTCTTCCATCCGTTTTTGGATTTTTTCTAAATCTTCAGGTGTGAAACCTTGAGGATAAGAAAAGTCGTAATAGAAACCGTCGTCGATAACAGGACCGATAGTCACTTGAGCTTCTGGATAAAGTTGTTTTACCGCTTGAGCCATTAGGTGAGATGTCGAATGTCGAATCACATCTAAGCCTTCATCATCACGTTCTGTAATGATAGCTATATCAGCGTCATTTTCGATGAGGTATGAAGTATCGACTAAAATCCCATTCACTTTGCCTGCCAATGCAGCACGAGCTAAGCCAGCGCCAATATCATTAGCTACATCATGAATAGTTACGGGGTGATCAAACTGGCGTTGAGAGCCGTCGGGAAGCGTTACTGAAATCATTGTGAGTCCTTGGTTGTGACCGATACAAAGGGCCTTAAAAACCAAAAAAGCGCCTTAGCGCTTTTGAAAATCTGGTAGGCACGATTGGATTCGAACCAACGACCCCCACCATGTCAAGGTGGTGCTCTAACCAACTGAGCTACGTGCCTGCCGTGAAGCAGCGAGATTATACGCAGCTGATTTTAGAATGCAAGTATTTTAAACACTGACAGGACCGAGTGCCAGTGAACGCAAGCGCTCCAGATCATCACGCAATTTTGCTGCTTCTTCAAATTCTAGATTCTGTGCATGCTTATACATCGCTTGTTCAATTTGATTGATACGTTTTGCTAACTGTTTTGGTGTCAAAGCGGCATATTGAGCTTGCTCTTCTGCTACTTTTGAAAAAGCCTCATCGTTGGCAGATTTACTCTTCGCATCATCCATACCCATTCGAATCGCTTTCTTAATACCCTGTGGGGTGATGCCATGTTCTAGATTATGAGCAATTTGTTTCTCTCTACGCCGTTCAGTTTCATCTAGTGCACGTTTCATCGAACCGGTGATGACATCAGCATAAAGGATTGCTCTACCATTAAGATTACGTGCGGCACGACCAATGGTCTGAATAAGGGAGCGATCAGAACGTAAGAAACCCTCTTTATCTGCATCCAAGATAGCAACGAGCGACACCTCAGGGATATCCAAACCTTCTCTAAGTAGATTGATACCAATCAAGACGTCAAATTCACCAAGACGCAGATCACGCAAAATTTCAACACGTTCAACAGTATCAATATCTGAATGTAAATATCGCACCTTAGCGCCATGCTCTCGAAGATATTCAGTCAGATCTTCCGACATACGTTTCGTTAGTGTCGTGACAAGTACCCGCTCATTGAGAACAACCCGTTTGTTTATTTCTGATAATAAATCGTCTACCTGTGTCGTTACAGGGCGTATCTCTACTTCAGGATCTACGAGGCCCGTAGGTCTTACCACCTGCTCAACAATAGTGCTTGAATGTTCTTGTTCGTATTTACCCGGTGTGGCCGAGACAAACACAGTTTGTGGGGCCAGCTTTTCCCATTCATCAAACATCAATGGACGATTATCAAGGGCAGAAGGCAGACGAAAGCCATAGTTGACCAATGTTTCTTTTCTTGAACGGTCACCTTTATACATCGCACCTATCTGCGGCACCATGACATGACTTTCATCAATCACTAAAATCGCATCATCTGGCAAGTAATCAAATAATGTCGGTGGTGCCTCACCAGGACTCCGTCCAGACAAGTGTCGCGAGTAGTTTTCGATGCCGTTGCAGTAACCCAGTTCCAAGAGCATTTCGATATCAAATCGCGTGCGTTGTTCTAGTCGCTGTGCTTCAACTAATTTATTGTCTGCATTAAGTTGCTCCAATCGGTCACGCAATTCATCTTTAATCGCATCGACGGCCTTTAAAATATTTTCTCTGGGCGTGACGTAATGGGTTTTTGGATAAATCGTAATCCGACTCAAACGCTGTAACACTTCGCCAGTTAACGGATCAAAGTAGCTAATTTGTTCTACTTCATCGTCAAATAACTCGACTCTAACGGCATCTCGTTCAGACTCCGCAGGAAAGATATCAATGACTTCACCGCGAACACGATAGGTTCCTCGGTGTAATTCAACATCATTTCGACTGTACTGTAGCTCTGTTAACCTACGTAAGATATCCCGCTGGCCAATGACATCACCTTGAACAAGATGCAATACCATTTCTAAGTAGGCGTCTTTCTCACCTAGACCATAGATACATGAAACACTGGAAACAATAATGGCATCACGGCGCTCAAGCATGGCTTTAGTTGCAGACAGACGCATTTGCTCAATTTGTTCGTTTACCGACGCATCCTTGTCTATGAAGGTATCTGAAGAAGGCACATAGGCTTCAGGCTGATAATAGTCATAATAAGAGACGAAGTATTCCACCGAATTGTGCGGAAAAAACTCTTTCATTTCGCTGTAAAGCTGCGCGGCTAAGGTTTTATTTGGCGCAAGTACCATCATCGGGCGATCAAGCGCCTGTGCCACATTGGCCACAGTAAATGTCTTACCTGACCCCGTTACACCTAAAAGCGTTTGCCACATCTCGCCACTTTCAAACCCTTCTATTAGTGTTTTGATGGCGTTTGGCTGATCACCTGCGGGTGAAAATTCACTGACTAGCTGAAAATGTTTACTCATACGTCTTTAGCATCGATTATGTTTGGCGTATATTATTGAGATATTTATCAATTTAACGTGTTATTAAGAAGGAAAGATTTTGACTATCAAGCTCTCCCAACGTGTTCAAAACATCAAACCATCTCCTACTTTAGCCATCACTGCACGAGCTGCGGCGCTGAGAGCTGAAGGCAAAGATGTTATTGGTCTGGGTGCAGGCGAACCCGACTTCGATACACCTGATCACATCAAACAAGCCGCCATAGAAGCTATTCATAGCGGCAAAACAAAATACACACCCGTTGATGGTACTGCTGATTTGAAAGAGGCTATTATCAAAAAGTTCTCTCGAGATAATGGGCTTGACTATGCTGCGAATCAAGTCTTAGTTTCAGTCGGTGGCAAACAAAGCTTTTTTAATCTAGCTCAAGCATTCATCGAGCCAGGTGATGAAGTCATTATTCCTGCCCCATACTGGGTATCATACCCTGATATGACGCTACTTGCTG
>DRHY01000301.1 GCA_011052985.1 Methylophaga thalassica | reverse complement strand
CATAAACCGCCATGCCCATGTAATAGAAGTTCAGTAACGCTTGCATTGGGAGCTGGCCTTCCCAGAACAATATGGTGTAAATCAACGTACTGATAAATGCCATCGGCCAACACCATTGAGACTCGCGAGCAGCCAGTATGACGTAGGCCATACCTAATAAGGCTGCAAACACTTCCCATCCAGATAGCGCATAAAACCCCTGAATGATGGCATCTATCATGATCTATCCTATTTAATCTTCAACAACGTAGCGATCGTTGCCGATCATTTTGAGCACAAACACGCTATGAGGTAATTGCTCAAATACGGCTTCAATTTCTGTGTCCATGGCATCCATGACATCACGGTATTCACCGAAGATTTGTGTGCTCAGATTATTTCGAGAAATATTAAGCTTGGGATTATCTTCCAACTTTTTAATAAACGCTAGAATGGGTTCAACAAACTGTTGAGTAAGTGGATAGAGACTGATATCAACGGAAATACGCATAAAATATTCCTCAAGAAGTAAAAAAGAGGGCTTCAACTGAAGCCCTCATAAAAGATGATTAATAGTCGTAACTTAATGTTAAACCAACAACACGTGGATCACCGTACTGAGTATAGGTCTTATCAGAATTAACCTTCGGATCATTATTGAAATAGAATCCACGAGTGTAATAGTCTTTATCAAAGAGATTGCGTCCCCATAATGTGACTTTCCAGTTCTTTAGTTGATAATCTAGGCTGGCATTATAAATGACATATGAACCAGATTTAGAGTCATGGCTATTAGAGAAATAAAATTCATCTTTACCTTCCATGTTAGTGCGCAAAGTCCAGTTAGTTGCTAACTTAACTTTTGTACCTAAACTGAATTGATATTTGGGGGCATGCGCCATTTGACGATCTTCAGGGTTATAACTACCAAGATCAGGATTTTCATACTCATCAAAGACCGCTCTTAATAAACCTAAGGAGGCGAACAAACTAACGCGTTCATTTATTAGCCAGTCAGCATCAGCTTCGATACCCATATTTGTGCCTCTAGCAGCATTGGCTATGGAATCTTCGAATTTACCACCTCCTACGAAAACGGAGCTTTTAACCTGAGCATCTCGACGAAGTGAATAGAATGCTGAAACATTGGTGATGAGGTCACCATCAAACCAGTAGGATTTTAGACCGGTTTCAAGGCTCCACATATATTCAGTATCGAATTTAAGTTTGTTTGTGGGCAAGCTGTCGTTGTTGTTCACACCTCCAGATTTGTAGCCTCTGGACAATGAGGTATAGACCATCTGGTCACTGTTGATTTCATAATTTAAGCCTAATTTACCACCAAATAAATTATCGCTTGTGTGAAGATCAATGTCGTTCGTATCTTTATAGTCTGCTTCAAAATGTTCGACACGTAATCCGCTTATCAATGTGAGTTTGTCAGTGAGATGCGTGTCTAATTGACCAAACAGCGCTGTGTTGTTTGTTTCATATTCATTTTTTAGGTCTGTGACATAGTCGGAAACTAAATCCAAGTCTTCATCCTGTGATAGAAAATAAACACCGACAGCCCAATCAGTGCTGTTATTAAAAATACGGCCATCTTCATTAGATAACGCTTTGAGCTCAACAGAATAGTTCTCACGTTTTCTATCAAAATCTTCTGTTGCGCTAAATACACCTGGGTCATAGCTTGGGTTCGCCCAATCTCCATCATAGCTATAGGTCATGTCAGACTTTAAGTAAGTCACATTGCTTTGAAGTTGGATTTTACTGTTTGCTCGGTAATCCGATTTTAGTGAAAAAGCATTGGTATTTTGAGTATCTTTACCAGGATTATCGGAAATACTATGACGACTGTTGTCTAGTGTGAATCCGTCATAACCGTTATCAATACTAAGGTGTAAAAAATTAAGGTCTACAGTCAGATGATCAGTTGCTAACAATTTCAGATGGCCGCGAGCCGTTACTTCATCTTGGTTTTGAGTGTCATCTTTACCTAGAAAATCATTTTCCATATAACCATCTGATTGGTGGCTATACACTGAAAAACGACCCAAGAGAGTGTTATCAATGAGCGGACCGCCTAGGGCAATACCGACATTTCGAGTATTGTATTCAGCTATTCCTGTTTCAAAGTGAAGGTCAAACTCATCGGTTGGCTCAGTGCTTTGCATATTTATAACACCTGCCAGTGCATTTGTGCCGAATTTTGTACCTTGCGGCCCTCTAAGAATTTCTACAGATTGAATATCAAACATTGTGGCAGCACCACCGCTGCGACTGAAATCGATACCATCAATTAATAAGCCAAC
The DNA here is from genome assembly GCA_011052985.1 of Methylophaga thalassica. Lineage (GTDB taxonomy): Bacteria > Pseudomonadota > Gammaproteobacteria > Nitrosococcales > Methylophagaceae > Methylophaga > Methylophaga aminisulfidivorans_A. The sequence continues at coordinate 441 of DRHY01000301.1, read as the reverse complement.
AGAGGGATTCAGCGGAGCGGAGAACTGGCTACGTTCACCTATGCCACGAATTTGATAGAACTGTCCACGTGAGGCACCACTGGATACGTTAACATTTGGTGCCAGATTCAACACATCTTCTATATGTTGAGCGCCACGCGATTCAATAGTTTCTTTATCAATGGTGGTTAAACTAACAGGTGTGTCATGTGCGTCGTTAGGGCGAAAGTCAGCACTGACGATCATTGACGGTAGATCTGTCGAGGTAACTTCAGCATAAGCTGCAGGAGAGAGCTGCACTGCCGCAATGGCTAATACAAGGGTAGAACGGTTCATAACTATCCTTTTTATATAATAAAAAGGACAGGTGAGTGTCACGCAGATCGCAAAATGTTGGATAAATATGGTGTCTCAGCCTGTCCCTACGCCAGTACTAACTGGATCAGGTTCATCGGGTTCACT
>DRHY01000300.1 GCA_011052985.1 Methylophaga thalassica | reverse complement strand
GGTTTTTTTCTCTGAATGATATTTGTAGCGATTCGTTAAGTTCACGCAAAGGCAAATCACTGATGTTCTTCATTTTTGGTGTTGTTTCAGGTAAAGCTGTGGCACCTTTCTCAATTTCAGATTTCGTCAGCTTTGGTACCAAAAATCGTTCTGTCGACTTGGCATCATTGAGTTCGTGAGATTGATCCTGTTTTACTTTGACTGCCTGTGCTGGCTTATCGAGCTTAGCTGTATATCTCAGTCTTTTATCCGCATAAGAAGCACTGTTCTCTGTAGGAGAAAGAATGTCTGCTTGTAGTGAACTTGATATTGATATTAGTAGTGGTATTAAAAGCATATTGGCTTTCATTGTGTCTCCTTAGATATTTGGCGGCTTAAAAACTGCCAATCGTCACAATTAATTTGTTGAGGGCAACGAGCACACATCGATTTGTGCTTGACGTTTGAAGGTGTTGCTTTCCCGTCTAATAGCGCTTGAGTTCTATCAAACTCATTGATAGCTTCTTCTTCGGTAAGCAGGTTTCTTTTTATGTATTCCACACCATCTGGTGTAACCACCCTGAAGAAAGCATAATCAGCCATATCTAAACCATTCCGAGCTAAAATCACTCTGTATATAGATATCTGAACAATATCTTTCCTATAAACTTGATGTTTATCGCGGGTTTTGCTGTCCACTAGCACGTGTAAGCCAGAAGTTAATCTGTATAGCTGGTCAAGTGTCCCGTGCATTTTTCGGGGCAAAAGTGTGCTTATGTAGTGTTCTGAGTGAATAAGGCGAGCCTGAGATAATTCTCTTGGCATATTCTCTTTTAGAATAAATCTACGGCGTTTTTCACGTCTTCTAGCATCAATCCCATAGAGAGAAAGTATTAATAAAATGACTAGGACCCAATAAAAAGCTTCAGCCATTTCTGCTCACCGTTCTTACGACCCAATTAATAAATGGTTTTATGAAAGATCTGACAATTGGATACTTCTTCATCAAACGAACAATACTTGGTGAAAGTTCATAGTAGGCTCTAGTAAATATTCGACCCCAGAGCCGACTCATTAAAAACGTGTCCCTAAACTGTCTTAATTGATCAGTTTCTTCTGATAACGGTCCATATAGCTCGGTAGCTATGAAACATCGATTATCACGTTTTGAGCCATACCGCTGAGCTTCCAAGTGATGTCTGAGGTGTTCTTCTTCCCCTCTTTCACGTCGTTGTCTCTGAACATCTGTTTCATTACGACCATATTGCTGATCAAGCACTAACTGCTTTTCACAGTAGCTACGTTGTGCAATCTTGGTTGCTGAAATAAATCCATTTGCCTTTTTCTTCATGGTTCGCATTAAAAAAGGTTTAATGCGTTGTCTCAATGAATAACCGGATATTGGTCTGAGCTGGTTATAAAAAAAAGCCCCAAAAAGGGGCTTAATGATTGATAGATATAGCTTAAAGGATATATCTAGCTAGGCAGCGAGTACGGTCTTTTCTAGTAGTGCGAATGTAGCTTCCGCAAGCTCACCCACATGTTCCATAGAGACATACTCTTTGCCAAACAACATTGACATCATTTTTTTATCTACATTAATACCAATGCCATATACCTCAATACCACCCTGTCTTAAGTTCTTAACTAACTCAATACAGTCTTTCATGTCATCTGGTACACCATCAGTTACCACAAAAAGCATTTTTCTTTCTTCTTTTTGGGCAAAGAGGTTATCACCAGACCAACTCAGTGCAGGAAGTAATGGAGTGCTTCCATCTGCTTCTACCAATGGGTAGTATCCCGCTGTTTGGTCCATAGTCTGATTTTGTCTTGTTAAAACAGTTACAGAACTATCCAGATATCCTGGAAACATTGCAGACCCTACTGACAAATGGGGTATTTTCTTCATTGCAGCTGTAAGTGACAATGTAGCGCGTGCTGCAACAGGCATATCACTTCTCATAGAGTATGATCTGTCGAGCAATACTTGCACTGCCGTGTTAACTGCTTTCTTACGACTTGTCGATTTAAACACCGATAAATTACCTGACTTTATACGATGCAATTTTCGATCATTCAGCCTACGCCCATTCCGTGAAGTCTTTCGCTTCACTTTAGTTTGGGCTTGAACCAATTGGACCAGTCTGGAACGCAATGCAGCAGTAGCTGCTTGTGCTTCATCAAGTGCCTGTTGGTGGTCGCCCGGTGATGTTAGATTTGCAATCTGAGTTGGAGCCAAACTAACAGCATAGTTACCACGCTGGTTTGCCGCCTCTTTAATCTCATTTTCAATGAGGTGTTCAAATGCATCACTAATATCACCTGGTAGATCACTTGAGTCATTCTCTGTTGTTGCCAGAATGTCTTTCATGAACTGCAAGGCCGCATCAAACTCTTCTTGTGACATTTTTCCAGCAGAACTAGAAGAATAACCATTACTGGCGTCACCGTTATCGTCTGATATGTCGTCGTTGGACGATGTGCTAGAACCTGATAATAAGTCATCTGATTCATCACTTTCACTTTGATTCGATGGTGTATCACCATCATCGTCTTGTGAATCATCATCCCCTTGCTCTTGACCTTCTGCCGAATCACCGGTTGATTGGTTTTCATCTAGTATCTGGTCTTGAACTTGTGAATCATTGCCAGCTTGTTGCTGCTGGCTTTGATCACTGTTTTGAGGTGGTGTGGAGGAGCGGTTACTTTCCTCATCAAGAATTTGGGCAATCTCTTGTGCAAACTTAACGATATCACCTTCATTTTTTGCAGATGACAATCTAGCCATAACACTATTAATTCGCGTCATAGTTAGTGGTGTCATCACGCCTTCGAGAAAAGCTTGTGAGTTCTTTGCATGGTCATTTAAAGCTGTTTGACCAAGCATTTGCGAACGACCTTTGTGTAGCACATAACCGCACAATATTGCTGCAGGTGAACTATCAGTAGTAACATTTTTGAAGAAACCATCCTGAACAAGCTTTTGAACTAAGTTCGAGAGCTTTTTGAATGCACCCGGATAGTCTCGGATAATGCACTTCTCCATTCTGATATCTTCCATGATTCCAATTAGCTTTCTCACAATAGGAGAGAACTCTTCGTAATCAATACTGAAATCACTGTAACGTATATGACCTGCTTCATGGATGATATAGCCAAGACCTAGTGTTTCAACACCAGGATCTTGCATGGGCAGAGAAGGTAAATAAATAACATTACCATCTGTCCATGCATGACTTGCATCCAGTTCCACTTTTACACCCATGTTACGCCCCAGTGCCTTTGCGACAATAGGGAGTGATTTAACCAAAGTTGATTGGTTCATAACTTACTCCTTTAGAAGCAAAATAGCGCTGGCTGCGCAACTGGTTTAGAGGTAGAGGGCGTGTTGACGTTAACTTCTGATTCCTCATTAGTATCAAACTCAAACTCTTCGTTTCTGGCAGTGTCTGCCGGTTCCGAAAGGATTAAGTTTTCGTCATCATTCTCCTCAACTTGATCGAACACATCGTTTTTATGTTGTGGTACCTGGTTAATAAAGTCCGTCATGCGTTTTGACGAGCCTAATAAGTTTAGTAATCCACAAACCGATGAGAGATCGGCACCTTCAATTGGACCGGATTTTGGCATCGAGTTAAGTACATCATTCACTCGCTTGATGAGTACATTCACCTTATTACTGATATAGCTCAGTGTTTTGAGCTTGTTCAATATCATGCGAATGGGTGATAACGCTTTTTGACCGGTCTTGTCTCTATTTTCATAGGACGCAACCCACGCATCATTTGCCATCTTCTCGATCTCAGATAATAACTGTCCTAACAAGCCATTTTGCTCTTGTATAAGACCGTCATTCATTAATGCCCCTTGGCCACCACTTGAGATTTTGTAAGCTTGATACTCAAACTTGAATCGATTCTCAATTTCACCGCGACTCATCATGGAATTTCTTAACCAATCCTCCCATTGAGGATGCTCATTTATCCATTCAATATTGGATTGCTCATAGCTATCCAGATATTCGCTGATTAACATTTGGTGTTTGTCTTTTAAGTCCTGCAATCTTGCTAGTAATGTTTCTCCAGCTTCGATCGAGGTTCCATAAGCACCAAACGCTTTGAGACAGACTTTTTCACATTCCCGGTGAATGCGTTTACCTAAACTGTTAATGCGCTTCAGCTTCTCAGGATCAGCAATTGCTTTAGTACCGGGTGTGATAAGGTCTTCAGGTGGGGTCTTGCTTGGATCAGCATATCGTTTTAATTCGTCACGTGTCAGAGTTTTCTTGCCCTGCCATGTGCGATAGTTAATATGAATCCAAACTGTTTGATCTAATACTTCCATTAGGTTTCTCCTTTTAAAAACGAAAAAACCCGAATAGAAATACTAGTCCCCCGAATGAGGAAAAATATTTCCCATTCGGGTAGTTGAGACTGGCTAAATTATCTGGGCCAGTTCCAGTTCTTACTCATCAAATCAATGATGAGTTAGAAACCTAGTTAAGTGAATGTTATTACGATGTCACCGAGCACGCAAGGCTACTAGTTCACAAATTTAGATTTACAGCGCCTATAGGTCATCTGAGTATGTAAAGGTGGTCAGGTTGGGGAGAGTTTCTCCTTGAGTTTCCATATCCCAAATCCAATATTGTCCGTATTTCTGTTTCCACCTATTTATGGCCAAGTGCCTTTGCTCTACAACATTTTCTGAGGCAAACGTTCTAAATATTGCCATCGGTGTAGGGCGGCTAGGATTATCAACCAGTAGGTAATCAGGGTAGACAGTGTTTTTAGAACCATCAAAACGCATTGTTTTAATGAACTTATGATCTTCCATAATGAGTTTCTCAGTCATCAACCTGTCATACTCAAAGTAAGTTGGAATCATATGAATATCAGCTAACAAAAAGCCAATATCCTGTATATGCAATACATCATTGCTATCACGACTGATTACCATCATTGTGTAAACTAATCTTGGATCTTCATCATCATTCAAAATAGATAACACTAGGCTATTTTCCATTTTCTTCATGACATGCTGAGTACCCCAGTATTTCAGTGCATCACTTTGGTGTCTGAGCATAATAGCGATTGAGTTCTGTTGTAAGTTGATTTTACGTATCCCACCAATGACTACCATGTACTTTGTGGAAATACTTGTAGAAGTCATAATCCGAGTAAATTCTGCTTTTCTTCTCTCATCAATTGCATCTTTTGAAGCTTCGTTAAAATGTTCGGGGATATAAATAACATCTGCGAGATTTGTTCGTTTTGTATAGATCCGTTGTGCCACATCCAATAAACGATTTCTGGCCACCGCCCAAATTCGCCGTTTATTAAATCCTGGATGCCACCTATTTAACTCTGCTTCTTCCCACATTAAAGCCAGAAGACCAGATAAGGACATCGCATCACGTTTTTGGGTCTGTGCTTTTGGTTTTGGTGGAACAAGTGAATCAATATCACTCTCTTCCTTTGCAGCCCTGTCTACCTTTTTATGAGCTAATGGAGCGAGTATCTTTAACGACAATGTTCCGTCATTTTTTGTTTTGATCACATCATTTTCATATGTAATTCTCCCACTGTCTTCAGTTTCCATTTCAAATGATGGGCACTCAGGAGAATGAAGTGAACCGGTACCAGGATTTCGTGCAAGAAAGTATCTTGTCCTATGAGAGATGTACATGGGAGGCATTTTGTCATTGCACTCGCATCGTGGGGTGATATTTCGTGATTTGAAAGTCGCAAGTACTCGCTGAGCCTCTGCTTCATTGTCTGCTAACCAATCACGGGTATAGGCAGTGTTCTGGTCAAAGCGAATGCGTATTGAATTCATACATCAATCCTAATTTAGAGTAAATCATAATGCACTCTATAGAGCTATGAGCTTGATTTGAATAAATAACCGGATATTGAGGAAAGCTAGTTACAAACAAAAAAGCCGCCCCATAGGGACGGCTTTATTGGTAGTTAAAAACAAATAGCTGTCGGCGTACTAACAGCCTCTTGAGATAAGATGGGTACAGGCTTTGCAAGAATGCCTATCGCCTGTGCTAATTCACGAACATACTTTGACGGTAACTCTAATGCTTCGGCAAAGTCAGCAGGTAAGCCTCGTTTGTTTGGCATTAAATCCCGTGTGTTCTGTCCTTTGAAAGCGACAGCTGAAATTGTTCCATCAGGAAGCTTCTTAGATAATCCTACTAACAGCAACAGCTGTAGAGAACTTTCTATTTTTCCTCCACCAATAACCTTACCGCTTGTCAGAAAGTTTAAACCATCATCTTTAATGATTTTCCATCCTTCAATTGGCAGTAAGCCATCACACGAGATGATGGCTCCATTTAGGTTACTGTCATATTCAGCCGATATCAGCATTTCATCAAAGCCATTGTCAAAGTTATACGCCACAATGTCATCAACAAGTGATTTCAATGCGGTTTCAACTTCAGCTTCGTCCAACTCCAACATACTCCACGTTTGCTCTTCGATATCTTGAGCCATCATGACATTGCCTTTGTCGTCGATGCGTGCTTTACCAATCTTTGAATAGCCTTCATTCAATTTTTGTTTAACACGCTCCAGCTGTTCACTCCATGCATCCACATTTTTGTCTAGTTTAAGTACTCTAGTGCGAAGCTTGGAGCCGGTCTTACCAAACATCACGGTAAGTTCGTTTGACGCTGTGACTTTAATTACCCAGTCTTTTGTCCCTTGACTACTAGGGCTGTCTTTTCGGTAAAGCTCAAATAAATCAGTCATTGAGTGGTTTACCTCCATTAGTCCCTGTTGCCTTTGTAGGTTCAGAAGCCCATGCATCACCAATGTGTAATTCTGCAACTTCGATGATAGCGGCTCGCGTTGGTCGGTCAGCTACATTAAGTAGAGCCCTATCCATAGCGTAAGCAATAGGTGAAACATCTATTGCACTACTGAATCCATGATAAGCCTTAGTCATATT
>DRHY01000299.1 GCA_011052985.1 Methylophaga thalassica | reverse complement strand
GATAGCTAAGTCATTTAAAATGAATTAGCTTTCTAAGCTTGCTAAACGATCAGCAAGTAAACCTTCTAGTTTTTCTAGTGCTTTTGCAAAACCATCGATGCCTTCTGCCAATTTCTCAGTCGCCATACGATCTTCTTTGTGCATTGCTTCGAAAGTCGCTTTATCCATAGATAATTTTTCGATATCGTCGTTGGCTGCTTTATCAGCAGACAATTTACGCGGCAATTCACCTTCAGTTGATTGCAATTCGTCCAAGATGCTTGGAGAAATTGTTAACAAGTCTACACCTGCTAATTCAGTAATTTCACCTACGTTACGGAAACTTGCGCCCATAACTTCAGTGTTGTAACCAAACTTTTTGTAGTAGTTGTAGATTTGTGTCACTGATAAAACACCTGGATCTTCTGCTGGTGCATAAGATTCTGTGCCGGTGTCTTTTTTGTACCAATCAAGAATACGACCTACGAAAGGCGAAATCAGTGTAATTCCATTTTCAGCACAAGCAATAGCTTGGTGTAGACCGAACAATAATGTCAGGTTAGTAGAAATGCCTTCTTTTTCAAGAACTGCCGCTGCTTGAATACCTTCCCAAGTTGCAGCAATTTTGATCAAGATGCGTTTACGGTCAACACCAGCCGCTTCGTATTGGGCGATAAGATCTCGACCTTTAGCGATTGTTGCTTCGGTATCGTAAGAAAGGCGAGCATCAACTTCTGTTGAAACACGACCAGGAACGATGTCTAGAATTTTTAGACCGAAAGAAACAGCAAGGCGATCAAAGGCAAGAGAAACCACTTCTGATGCAGGTGCATCAGCACCTAAAGATTCACGTGCAGCTTTCAATGTGTCGTCAACAATACCTTGATATTGTGGCATTTCAGCAGCAGCAGTAATCAGTGAAGGGTTCGTTGTTGCATCACGTGGTGTGAATTTTTCGATAGCTTGGATATCACCAGTATCGGCAACGACAACGGTCATTTCCTTAAGCTGATCAAGTAAATTAGCCATGTTACGTACCTTTAATTTTAAAGTTAAAAACTAACACTGATAACTGTGTCATCAGTGTATGGTTGATTTGCTTGTAATTGAATATTAGGCGAGAGCGACAATGAGTCAGTCATGCCTGCGGCTGGTAATACTTAGCCGTTATTTTGAATGTAAAGCTCAACGCCAGTCATTGATGAAGGCTGAGTCTTGTTACGGATATATTTTTCTACACCAGTTAATACTGTTTGTGTTGTTACTTGGTTACGGATGTATTTTTCAACACCTGTTAACTGTGAACCACTATTAGCTTGGCTTCTGATATAACGTTCAACACCAGTCAATCCATCGTTTGTTTTGGCTGCAGTGCTGTTAGATTGATTATTTCTTGGCGCCGATTGACTTGGGCTTGACGAAAATAGGCTTTTGAAGAAACCACAAATAGAAGCAAGTAAACCATTATTCTCTTTCATAATATTATACCCCTGTTACATTTTAACCCCATCTGCCCAACAATTAATGAGGTTGGTGCAACGGGTAAATTACTATTCTTAGATTAACACTGGCAAGCCAGCAGAACTTGCAGTATTAACTAATACTGAAGTTTGGCTATTGCTTGTCAATCCCATTTGATATTGATGATAGTCAGCTAGTTATTATTACGAATAAACAGACTCTAATCAATATTTTACCTCACTAACATCAAAAAATCAGTTTCTATGAGGTAAGCATGAAAAAAAACGAGCGGCCATCGGCCACTCGTTCTTTAGTTTTTGCTTAAAGCAAATACGGTTGCTTAGGCTGCGTCAACCAAAGCACGCAATTCTTTAGCTGATTCAGCTGGAGAATCTGCGCCATAGATAGCTGCACCAACAACAACGATTGTTGCGCCAGCACGAACTGTATCTTGGATAGTGTTTTTGTTAAGACCACCAGCAACAGAGATGCGGACACCTAGGTTTAAGCTAGCGATATCTTTAAGGTCAGCAAATGGTGTTTGACCAGCTGCTTGAGCGTCAAGTCCTGTGTGAACACCGATGATTTGCGCGCCGTTGCGAGCTGCTTCAGTAGCCACTGCTTTTTTGTCTTTAACACTGATTAAGTCGATTTGAGCTTCAGCATTGTTTGCATTAGCTGCTTTAATGACGCCGCCCATTGTTGCTTTGTCAGAAACACCTAAAACTGTGCAAATGTCTGCGCCTGCTTCGTAGAAAGGAGTCGCTTCATATTCACCAGCATCCATTGTTTTAAGATCAACAAGGATTAGGTTGTTTGGGAATTTGCTTTTCAAAGCAGTAACTAGTTCTAGACCGTTATACTTGATGCAAGGAGTACCGATTTCTAAGATGTCGACGTAAGGAGCAACTTGCTCTGCTAGCGCGATGGTTTGATCGAAATCCAGTGAATCCAGTGCCATTTGAATAAGTGCTTTTGCCATGCTGACATGCTCCTAAATATTTAATTTAATTTTGAGTTATACGTTGAAAATACGCTCGCAGACTATAAAGCAGATTTATGCAAAGTGTCAATTTTGGCAGTCACTTGTTTGATTTATATTTCTAGTGACTGGACACAATCAATTGCATTATGCCAATCTCGTCACAAATTACTTTTAGTGTGGAGATGATATTGAACATAAATTATGCGCTCGATTTAAAAGGCATATCTGGCTTAATTATCGATATGGACGGTGTGCTTTGGCAAGGGAAAAAAGCGCTTCCAGGATTAGAAGAGTTCTTTGTATTACTACGAGAGCGTGAGATACGTTTTGTGCTTGCCACCAATAATGCCAGTCTGACACAGCAAGAGTATGTTGATAAGTTAGCTTCTATGTCCGTAGTGATCTCAAAAGAGGAAGTTTTAACCTCGAGTATGGCTACCACTCAGTATTTGGTCGATACCTTACCTCCTGAAAAACGACGTGTATTCGTAATTGGTGAAGAGGGCTTGCGTCAGCCTTTACGAGATAGCGGCTTTATTCTTACGGATCTTTATCAGGTCGATCAACCAGAAAAAGGGCTTGTAGGTGAAGGTGCCGATATTGTCGTATCAGGATTGGATAGACAACTGACCTGGGACAAATTAGCTACGGCTACTTTAAATATAAACGCTGGTGCGGAATTTTTTGCCACGAATGCGGACTCGACATTACCAACAGAGCTTGGTGAGGTGATGGGTAACGGAGGCGTGTTAGCCGCATTAGAGTTTGTAACCGGTGTTGCGCCAAAGTCGATAGGAAAGCCTGAGCCAATTCTGTATCAACAAGCACTTCAATTACTGGAATGTGATGCTGAGTCAACGATCGCTATTGGCGATAGACTCAATACGGATATTCTCGGTGCAGTTAATGCCGGTATGAGAAGTATATTGCTGCTCACAGGTGTTTCCTCCCGCGAGGACATTGATGATGTTGACTATGCGCCGACTTGGGTACTGGATGACTTACCAGCTCTGACCAATGCTTTACGTACAGCATAAAAATTGCTCAAAGGAGAGGGAATGAAAAAAATAATCAATGATGTCGATACGTTTATGGATGAAAGCCTGAGAGGTTTTTCAAAGGCCCATGCTGATATTGTGAGCGTCAATTATCAACCCACTTTTGTTTTCCGTCGTGAATGCAGGCCGGAAAAAGTGGCCATCATTTCTGGTGGCGGTTCTGGGCATGAGCCTCTTCACACCGGTTTTGTAGGTGAAGGCATGTTGGATGCGGCGTGTCCCGGTCAAATATTTACATCACCATCACCCGATCAAATGTTAATGGCAGCTCAGCAAGTTAATTCTGATAAAGGTGTTTTATTTATCGTCAAGAATTACGCTGGCGACGTGATGAATTTCGAAATTGCTTCAGAAATGTTGGATTCTGAATGCGAAACAGTGCTGGTAGCAGATGATGTTGCTTTAGCAAAAGATCACAGTACTGGGCGACGAGGAGTCGCAGGAACCCTAATTGTTGAAAAAATAGTTGGAGCGCTCGCAGAGTCTGGCGCTAGTCTGGTTGAGTGCAAGGCGATTGGCGATAAGGTGGCTAGTTCAACAGCTTCAATGGGGGTGGCTCTAAGCAGTTGTATCGTACCTGCTCAGGGTGTGGCTACGTTTGAGCTTGCTGAAGATGAAATGGAAGTCGGTGTTGGTATTCACGGTGAGCGCGGTCGGGAGTTGATGACATTATCCTCAGCCGATGAGATCGTGGCACTGTTATCAAAGGCGATAGATGATGACTTAAAGTTAACGAATGGTCAGCAGGTTTTGCTCCATATCAATGGATTTGGCGCGACACCGATGCTCGAACTTTATCTCGTGTATGACATTGCGGAACGTTTTCTTGCTGATAAGGGCGTTAATGTGACACGTTCATTAGTGGGAAATTACACAACGTCACTGGAAATGGCTGGCTGTTCAATTACAGTGACAAAACTCGATGATGAGTTAACCCACTTATGGGACGCGCCTGTACACACAGCATCACTTCGCTGGGGAATGTAGTTAGTTTTTTAGAATGTCAGCAATCGTACACAACATGAGCTGAGATGTGCGTGCTCCGGCATCGATATGTCCGCGAGCACGTTCCCCCAGAAAGGAAGCGCGACCTTTGGTGGCCAACATATCTTCGGTTGAGAGCATGCCTGTTGTCGCGGCTTGCTTCATATTCTCCAATAATACTTCTTTATCAGATTGATTTTTCAGATCGTTACGTAAACTTGTGACAGCGGGAATAAGACTATCTAACATGGTTTTTTCACCGATATCCGCTTTACCACGTTGCTTCACTGAGTCCACACCAATGGCAAATAGCTCAATCGCTCCTTCGATATTCATTTCTTGTTCTTTAGCGGCTTTGCCCATGCTGACAAACATCGAACCGAATAATGAGCCAGATGCGCCACCCATTGTTGACATCAATGTCATGCCAATCTTTGAAAAAGCGTTAGACCAGTTCATTTCAATCAATTCGTCATTGAGTGCTTCAAGCGCTGTGATGCCGCGTAATAAATTACTGACATGGTCACCATCACCAATAGCACGGTCGAGTGCTGCAACCTCGGCCTCATTGGAGAGGATATTCAATTTAATGGCCTTAAATATACTGGGGAGAACAGTCGTATCTAACATATCGATTTATTTCAATAATGAAAACAGACAAACTAATCGAATAGTCTTGTCATGGTCAACAATCTTCTTTGATTAACGACAATTCAGAATGCGAAAACTCATATTGAAGGAGGAAGAGGGTGAATCGGGGGGATAATATCTGAATTGAGTAATAAGCGTCCATAGACGACACCACGAGAAGTAATCATCTTATCTGCGATCTCATGTAAGCGATCAGCCGGTCCTTGGATAAGGATAATTGACAGCGTATTTGTATGGGTTAGGTTTACATTCAGACTACTAATGACTTCATCTAGGTACTCAAATTGCAAATCATGTAAACGTTTTTGAAGCCCAGCAACAGAATGATCATAGACAAGGTTAACTGTACCCGTCATAACGGTATTGCCCTGTTTGGCTCGATATTCATTGATTTGTAGATTAATCATGTCACAAATTGCTTGAGAGCGGCTTTCGAAACCTCGCTGGTTGACCATCTTGTCCAGTCCTTCCAGAAGACTCTCAGGTAACGAAATACTGATACGACTGACTTTTTCCTTACTCATAATGATTTCTCACTCAACCTTTGAGCAAACTAAACCCAATAAAGACAACCTTGTTTGTGGAAAGCATCGCCTCGTTATTTTTTCGAAGCGATGCTTTTCCTAATCTATGCCAGAAAAATTTCTAGAATAGGTGGCTGTAGCGTTCTAATTCCCAGGCACTAACGACAGTGTGATATTCATTCCATTCTGCTTGTTTGTAACGAATGAATTCGGCGCGTAACTCAGAACCTAATACTTCTTCAACAAATGGATCGGCTGCAAAGGCTTGGATCGCTTCGTCTAATGTTCGAGGTAAGAACTGGATACCAAGATTTTCACGTTCCTCATCACTCAGCGCATACAGATTAGCTTCCTGTGGTTTACCTGGATCTAGGCCCTCTTTGATACCTTCTAAACCAGCAGCTAAAACTAACGCGGCAGCTAAGTATGGATTAACCGCACCATCGGCATTACGTGATTCACAACGACCGCCACCCATTGGCACACGCACTGAGTTGGTACGGTTATTTGAACCAAATGAATTAAACACAGGTGCCCAAGTGAAGTAAGGCATATCACCTTGGCGAACTAAACGTTTGTATGAGTTTACTGTAGGTGCAAAAACAGCACATAAAGCTGGACCATGTTTTAAAACACCCGCAATGAATTGATAGCCTAATTTGGTCAATCCTAAGCCATGCTCGTCTTCTTCTGGTTTGCACTGGAATAAGTTTTCACCTGATTCCAAATCATAAAGTGACATATTAAAGTGAGCACCGGTACCTGTTCTGTTTGAGAATGGTTTAGGCATGAATGTCGCTAACAGATCTTCTTGTTTTGCGTACTCTTTAGCCATCATTTTCAAGAAGGTGAAACGATCGCAACTGGTGACAGCATCAGCATAGTTAAAGTCAAACTCAAACTGTGCATTGGCATCTTCATGATCAAATGAGTACAGACCCCAGCCCAAGTCATCAATACTGGTTGCCATTTTGTCTAACCAACTAAAGTTGCTCAAAAAGGCTCGGGTGTCATAACACGGTTTTTTCAATTTATCGTCTGGATCTGGAACGGAAATAGTGCCGTCCTCATTTTTCTTGACTAAATATACTTCAGCTTCAATACCCAAGTTCATGCCATAACCTAGTTCTTTTGCTTGTTCGAGAACTGATTTAAGCAACACACGCGTACTTAGCATGTAAGGTTCTTTGTATAACGTATTGTCTGCTGGCATCCAAGCGATTTCTGGCTGCCAAGGCATTTGAATAATGTGGTCTAAATCCGGTACTGAGGCAATTTCGTCATCATTAGGTTGTTGACCTAGACCATCAACGGCATAGCCAGTATAGAGTTCAGAGCCGTGTGCCATGTGGTGCAAATGCGATAATGGAACGACTTTACCCTTGGGGATACCGTGGATATCGACATAAGTACCCATACAGTACTTCACACCTTTGCTTTTTAGATCTTCCTGGATTTTTTTGATTTCATCATCAGATTTAATATGGATCATGGTTTTACCTTTATTACTTAGAGATTGTATTTTTAAACGAGAGATTGGTGATAGCTGTGTTGCAGAGGGGGGTCCTCAACAATCGCTTTCATCACCACTTGAGTTAAGTCTTCACACATCCATGAGAAAAGATCTTCCCCGTCCGCTTTAGTCGCGGCAGAGGGTTTGCCTGTTACACCATTGATACTGGTGCGGTTTACCGGATGACTAAATACACAGCCATCAGTGCGATCCGGATCATCTGCATCAGCTAATTTATCTTCACGGACTAGCTCTGGGTGCAAGGCCATCATCAAGGCTGTTTCTGCTTGATTGGCGTGCCAGTCCTCAGCATCATCATGGTGGGCTTTTCGAATGCGATCTGATATCTGAGCGGTATGCACTAGGGCGATCATGAGATCGTCATGACGTGCACGTAACATTTCTAACGCACAGCGAAGTGGGGCCGCATTAGTAACGTGACCATTAATTAGCATTAAGCGTTTAATGCCTGATGAGGCGACCCAATCACCAATATCTGAAATCACATCAATCAATGTTTTTGGATTCAATGCCATGGTGCCTGGCCACTTTTTAGAATGGCCAATAGAGCAACCGTAAGGCTGTGTGGGTAATAGGATGACAGGGGTTTGTTTGGCAACTTCGCGACATAGAGTGTCAGCAATAGCTGAGTCCATGCCACAGCCCATATGTGGGCCATGTTGTTCAGTGGCACCAACCGGAAGTAGGGCTGTATTAACGCCATCATTGACAGCAGCCGCTACTTCTTCCCAAGTCATATGACTTAATTCATACATTAAAATACACTCCCAACTTCATCGTTGACGGGGACCATACGGACCAAATTAAGATGATCTTCATCATCATCGGTTTCGCTTGCTGGATGGATAAGCGCTTCTAAGCGCTTTTTGGTGGCTAAAAATTCAGGTGATAAAAACTGATCTGGATTACGCGGTTGCGGCACAGGCACTTCGATAATTTCTTGTACTTCACCAGGATTCGCTTTCAAAACGAGAATACGATCTGCTAAATAAATCGCTTCATCTAAATCATGGGTGATGAAAAACACGGTGATATCAATGTTTTTCCAGATTTCCATTAGATAAGCCTGCATTTTTGAGCGTGTTTGGGCATCTAGTGCGCCAAAAGGCTCATCCATGAGTAGGACTTTCGGTTTATTGGCGAGTGCACGCGCAATGGCGACACGCTGCTTCATCCCACCTGATAACTGATGTGGATAGCTGTTCTCAAAGCGAGAAAGACCAATCAGTTCAATCCATTGTCGAGCCTCAGATTCAGCTGTACCTTTGTTATAGCCTGATTCACGCAGACCAAACATCACATTTTGTTTAACGGTTAGCCATGGAAATAAGGTATAGCCTTGAAACACCATGCCACGTTCTGGACCGGGATCACTGACAACTTTGCCGTCGAGTTTTACCTCACCTTCAGACGCTTGTTCCAGACCAGCGAGTATTCGAATCAAGGTCGACTTACCACAACCAGAAGGGCCAATGACACAAACAAATTCGCGTTTGTGAATTTTTAGATTGACGTCTTTCAACGCTGTTACCGTGCCCTGATGGCTTTTAAAGTGTTTAGTTAAGCCATTTACTTCCATCGTAACGGGGCGTTTCTTTAGTCTATCGAAACGGTCCTTAACGGCATCAGACTGCACTTTATAATCGGGTAAATTAAAATCTGTCATAACGACTCCTATTGGCCTTTCTGCCAAGGGAAAAGGCGGCGACCAAACCATGCAAGTAATAAGTCAATGGTCAGCCCCAAGATGCCAATGATCATGATGGCAGCGAACACATTGTCGAAATTTTTATAGCGTGCTTGTTGAGTGATAAACCAAGTGATACCTGAACTTGTACCAATCAATTCGGCCACAATCAGGTAAGTCCACGCCCAACCCAGCAGAATTCTGGTATCGCGATATAAGTCTGGCAAAATACCTGGCAATACGATGCGGAATAACATAGAGCGATTTTTTGCACCGAGGGTTTGTCCTGCTTCTAGTAGAGCCGGGTCCAGAACGTGGCATGGTGTTTCAAGGCTATACCTTATTTCCATGGCTAACCGTTAAACAAAATGTGATGTTTGGTCTGCGTGAATCAGGCTATAACAAAGGT
>DRHY01000298.1 GCA_011052985.1 Methylophaga thalassica | reverse complement strand
GGTTTGTGTATCCGGTAATCTCTGTGTAGGTATTATTGGTCTCATGTATCTTATTTGAAGCATCAGTAATGACAATGGCTTCACGGGCATGACTAAATACACTGGCAGCAAGTTGTAATTTCTCAAGTGCTTCTTCTAGATTGTCACGACTCTGCATCAATAACCGCATAAGATTCTTTTGTTTATAAATCTCTTGATTCAATGCAAGAAATTGGGTACTGGAGGGGCGTCCCTTTTGAATTGTCAGAAGAACAGTGGCAGACATTGAGTCTGAAGCTGGTGTGAATAAAAAACCCGTGGTTATTGTGCATGAATTGTTCAGAAGCTTTAGAGACAAGGTCACAGGAGATCGGGTTCGGCTACAAGGTCGAAGTAGTTCAATGACTGTCTTCTTGGAGGCAGCCGAAATTGAACTTATATTTTTGTTGACTAGATTTTTGGGGAGAATTTGTAAAAGTTGACTTGCTTTTTTATTAACCGCGAGGATTAGACCTTCTTTGGTCAGTAAAATAATACCTTGAGGTAATTTATCAGCGACTAGGAGAAATTCTTCAGACTCCATCTTGGATTAGTCTTTGTAATACTCAATACCCTCAGCCATTACCGATTCATCGTTTTCTGATAGGTAAACAACTACTCTACAGCCCCTTGCACCTCTGGCGATGGTTTCTTCAAGTGATACCTTGGCATAACCTAAGTTTTGAGAGGCAATGGTACCAAAAACATTGGATGTCATCATGCAGAGTGATGGACGGTCAATTACTTTTTCTGCAAAAGGGCAGGTGTTGCCTTGAAATATAATTTTATGGGGATCTTCGGTGATGATTTTGAAATCTCCCTGTATACGCTGTTTCAGATCGGCTAGGATGACTGATACATGCTCTCGTGTGAGATTATCTTCATTAAGTGCAGCTTTGTATTCATCATTGATGAGTTCTCCCATCTTCTGACCAACTAAAGTGATAAATCCTTGCGCTTCTTCGAGTCCTACTACGTCTTGAAGTGTTCCGGAAAGTTGACGCAATAATTCACGTAAAAAACCATCTCGCTCTAGAGGAATATCAAGTTTGGATATATCAATTTTATTCAAATCAGTATCCATAATTAGCCCAGGACCATTGAGTTAGAATTAAGACTAGAGTACCTGACAAATCTAGTCAACTAATGGAGTTTCATGATTGGTAAATCTAGAGAACTTATCAGGGGACATGTTTATTATGAAGGCTCTAACATAAGAGAGAGCTGCAATGAAGTTTTGTTGAGTACTAACAGACCATGTTCTGCATTGTCTTAAGAACAACTCTTTCTGGCCTTAATCTGAGGCTCTTTGCCGTTGTTGTTTCTGAGAAAGCTATGGCGAAAGTTGTATTACACACTCTGGAAATGATGCAAGGCAAGTTGTTGGCTAATAGGCACTGATACCCAAGCACAGGAAAACTGAAAGCTAACACCAAATCAAAAAAAATGTTGTGCTGTAATGAGTGTGGTTAACTGATATCGTAGAACGAAAAAAGGTGCATTCCAAAAGTTATTTAATAACAAGCGAAATACACCTTTTATCTACATATGGCGGAGAGTCAGGGATTCGAACCCTGGGTAGGCTATAAACCTACGCCGGTTTTCAAGACCGGTACATTCAACCGCTCTGTCAACTCTCCAGAGAGGCGAAATAATACAGAACATGGCTTCGTAACACAACCGTAAAAATAAATTTTTTTGCTTAGAGTCTTAGCTATTGCCATTTAGAACTATTAAGGTAGGATGGTGTCAGTGTTATAACCCTTTATTTCATCAACCAAAAACGAATGGAGATTATCGATGAATTACGACGCTCAATCGACCGTTGTTCGATCAAAAGAATCTGCGATTCAAACTAATAAGTTACTACGTAACACGTATACCTTATTAGCAATGACGCTTGCTTTTAGTGCTTTAACTGCTGGACTATCGATGGCATTCAATCTGCCACATCCTGGTTTCATTATCACCATGGTGGGATATTTCGGTTTATTATTTTTGACTACTAAATTACGTAACAGCCCTTGGGGCATCGCTGCTGTATTTGGCCTTACTGGCTTCATGGGACTGACGCTAGGCCCAATTATCAATGCATACTTGGGTTTGCCTAATGGACCACAAATGGTTATGCAAGCACTTGGTGCTACAGGCATTATCTTTTTTGCACTATCTGCTTACGCGGTAAAAAGTGAAAAAGACTTTAGTTTCATGGGTGGTTTCTTGTTTGTGGGTATTTTGGTGGCTTTCCTTGCTGGCATCGGCGCCTACTTTTTTGAAATGCCAGGATTGTCATTAGCGGTTTCAGCGATGTTTGTGCTGCTTATGTCAGGTCTGATTTTATATCAGACAAGTGAAATTATTCATGGTGGTGAAACTAACTACATCATGGCAACGGTCACACTCTATGTCAGCATTTACAACTTGTTCCTTAGCTTACTGCAATTGATAGGTGCTTTCTCTGGTGATGACTGATTGAACTCTGTCAATCAATAAGTATCTAATAAACCCCGCACTGCGGGGTTTATTTTTATGGGGATAAGAATGATTGTGAAGAAGAATTTAGCAAGCTGGGACCGCTGGTGTCGTATTATTGCGGGGACGACTATAATAGGTATCGCCATTTACCAGCAAAATCTCTGGTGGTTGTTAGGTTTGGCTTTGTTGATAAATGGTTTAAGCGGACGCTGTGGAGCCTATGCTTTACTGGGTATTTCAACAGCAAAGACAACGTGTGATATACCAGACTCTAAGATGACTCAAGATAAGAGAGAAGATGACTGAGCTGCCCACTACATTAATTGATAACTTTGGCCGACAGGTCACCTATGTTCGGATGTCGATCACAGACCGATGTGATTTTCGCTGTGTTTATTGCATGGATGAAGAGATGACCTTCATGCCTCGTCAACAGTTATTGACCCTTGAGGAAATTGTCTTTTTGTTAAAGGCGTTTTGTGAGCTTGGCGTAGAGAAGGTAAGAATCACTGGTGGCGAACCTTTAGTTCGTCGTGATGTGGACTGGTTATTTGAACAGCTTGGTCAACTTAAACAGACTACAGCGCTCAAAGAGCTGACACTGACGACTAACGGTTCTAAACTGACTAAGTTTGCCAAGCCACTTCAGGCTTCTGGCCTAGATCGTATCAATATCAGTTTGGATTCACTGAAAAAAGACCGATTCAAAGCCCTAACCCGTACAGGTGATTTGGATACGGTGTTAGCGGGCATTGAGGCAGCTAAAGAAGCCGGTTTCGAACGAATCAAACTGAATGCCGTCATCATGAAAGGGCGTAATGATGATGAAATTATTGATTTAGCCGAGTTTGCCATTAAAAATGGCCTCGATATTTCCTACATTGAAGAAATGCCACTCGGACAAGTGCAGCATGAACGTGCTGAAAGTTACTGTTCTAGTGATGAGGTCCTGAGTACATTACGTACGCGGTTTGAATTGACCAG
>DRHY01000297.1 GCA_011052985.1 Methylophaga thalassica | reverse complement strand
AGCTTTGGCTTTGGTGGCACAAATGCCTGTTTGGTATTCGAAAAATTAGATGATTAAATGAAAAGCCACCTTTCGGTGGCTTTTTTTATTGTAGATCGTCGTCTGTAACTGGCCCTCGTTTTCCTGCATTAGCTTCTTGTATAAGGCTGATAAGTTGTTGCTTCTTATCTGGATCATCGAGATATTTAGAGCTGAAGGTAATACCGTATTTATCGGCGTATTGTTTAACCAGCATGATTAAGATTGTTTCGTCTTCCACAGTATTTCCTTTAGTGATTACAATCCTGACATTATAACGTTTGAAGCGACTATCAATGAAATTGCATTATCAAAAAGCGGGTGAAGGTGACACTTTAGTCATTATTCATGGACTGTTTGGTTCCGCTGATAACTGGCGAAGTATGGCCAAATATTTTTCGAAGACCCACCAAGTTATTAGTGTTGATCTTCGTAATCATGGACGCTCACCTCATAGTCAGGAGCAAGACTTCACCTTAATGGCTGAGGACATTCATCAGCTTTGCAGCGATTTATCTCTAAGTCGAATCACATTGCTGGGCCATTCTCTAGGCGGAAAAGTAGCCATGCAATTTGCTATGCTTTATCCGAACCTTGTTGATAAGTTGATCATTGTTGATATTGCAATGAGGCAGTATTTTAGTCAGCACACACCGTTAATGGATGCCATGATGGCATTAGATCTTAGGCAGTATTCATCACGTAACGAAGCGGATGAAGCACTTTCATCAGCTATTTCAGATACGGCGATGCGTCAGTTTTTATTAATGAATCTTATTGTTGAAGAGGGGCAGCTTGCGTGGCGCATAAATCTACACGGGCTGAAGATAAATTACCCCAATTTGATGGCATCCGTTTGTGAGGATGTGCAGATTACAGTGCCTTCCCTATTTATCTACGGTGGCTTATCGGACTATGTGACTGAAGCAGATCGCGTCAGTTTGTCTGAGACCTTTTCTCAGGCAGAGTTTGTCTGCATCGAGAACGCTAGCCATTGGGTTCAGGCTGAACGCCCTCAAGAATTCAAAAGAGTAGTAGAGGGATTTTTACAGAGATGATAGATCAACAGTTAAAACAAACCTTACTTGAATTTAGACGTCAGCGAGATTGGGAGCAGTTTCATACACCTAAAGATATTGCTATTTCATTATCGATTGAAGCATCTGAGTTATTAGAATGGTTTCAATGGAAAACGCCCAAACAAGTTCAGGCGCGCTTACATTCAGAAAAGCGCGAAGATCTTGAGGATGAAATTGCTGATGTCGCTGTTTATCTCATCTATTTATGCCATGACTTAGGAATCGATTTGTCTCGGGCGATAGAAAATAAAATGGTCAAAAACAAGGCGAAATACCCATTAGAAAAAGTGAAAGGCCGCAACGATAAATACACAGAATATTGATAACACTGTGATAGCATCTCAACCACTTCAACAGCTACCAGGAATACGTCTTAATGAATGCGATTGTCTTTTTAATTCAATGCCCTGATCAAAAAGGTCTGGTAGCAGGCATTACTAGCTTTTTTGCTGAAAGGCAGTTCAACATATTGCATTGCCAACAGTACACCGATACTGAAGTTGGGCAGTACTTTATGCGAATTAAGCTAGAAGATGAGGGCATCTATTCACATCAGCAATTAGAGTCTGAGTTTAG
Organism: Methylophaga thalassica; assembly: GCA_011052985.1. Lineage (GTDB taxonomy): Bacteria > Pseudomonadota > Gammaproteobacteria > Nitrosococcales > Methylophagaceae > Methylophaga > Methylophaga aminisulfidivorans_A. Next base: position 9,150 of record DRHY01000297.1, on the reverse strand, counting down.
TGTCTTTGCTCAAGCAATCAAACTTACTTGGTCTGTGCGATACAGTGAAACCCCATACCGAGTGGCGCTTCTGGTAACTAGAGCCTCACATTGTCCGTATGACTTGTTGCTGCGTGAGCTTGAGGGCGAGTTAAGTTGTGATATTCCACTGATTATTGGTAATCACTCTGACTTGGAAACGATGGCAAAACAGTTTAATAAACCGTTTTATCATTTGCCGATTACCGCTGAGACGAAACAAGCACAAGAGCAGAAAATTCGACAGCTGTTGGATGAATACGCTATTGATCTCGTCGTCATGGCGCGTTACATGCAAATTTTATCAGAACAATTTGTTACTGATTTTGCTGGCCGTATTATCAATATCCACCATGGCTTTTTGCCAGCCTTCCAAGGGGCGAAACCTTATCATCAAGCGTATGAGCGTGGCGTTAAAATTATCGGTGCGACAGCTCATTATGCGACAGCAGAACTTGATGAAGGCCCCATCATTGAACAAGGCGTACAACAAGTCCAGCACGATAATAGCCCGCAAGATCTGGTCATGATAGGCAAGGACATAGAGCGTATTGTCTTGGCGAAAGCCGTAAAAGCTCATATCGAGCACCGAATTATTATCAATGGGCGTCGCACGATTGTTTTTGCTGAAGGTGCGTGATTCAAAAATTTCTCTAGAAGGTGGTTTGAAATGTCAACGAAAACGATCATGATTACCGGTGCAACATCGGGGTTTGGTGAAGCGAGTGCTCGATTATTTGCTCAACATGGTTGGAATTTGATTCTGACGGGAAGACGTCAACAACGCTTAGATGACCTACAACAAGAATTAGGTGGTGAAGAACGTGTCGCTACCTGCTGTTTTGATGTATCAGATAGACATGCTGTTGAAGCTGCTTTTAAAGGATTACCTGAAAAATTCCAAGCCATTGATGTGTTACTCAATAATGCCGGATTAGCCTTAGGATTAGAGCCAGCACAAGAAAGCAATCTTGATGATTGGGAAAATATGGTAGACACCAATATCAAAGGCTTACTTTACTGTACGCGTACGGTATTACCGATGATGACGAAGCGTCAATCAGGCTATATTATCAATATTGGCTCTGTGGCAGGCAATTGGCCATACCCCGGTGGCAATGTCTACTGTGGTACAAAAGCCTTTGTAAGGCAGTTCTCCTTAGCTGTCAGAGCCGATCTTTTAGGGACTAAAGTCAGGGTGAGTAACATCGAGCCTGGTAATGCGGAAACGGAATTTTCTAAAGTACGATTTAAAGCGGATGACGCCCGAGCAGACAAAGTATATGAAGGCACACGAGCCTTGGATGCCGATGATATTGCTAATACCGTATGGTGGCTCGTCAATACGCCTGAACATGTTAATGTCACCACAATGGAAGTGATGCCAACTGATGAGGCCAATGGGCCAATGGCTTTTTATCGGCAATAAATGAAAAAGACCGGCTTGACCGGTCTTTTCGTTATCTTAATCAAACAACCAGCTGGTCGGATTTGGGTGCGGTTGATTTTGGTCAAGGTATTTCATTCCTTTCACACATCGAATGACTACCCATAAAACCCAGAACAGTAATACAAAATAGCCAACAAAGGCCATAGCTAAAACGACACCAATAAATAAATACAGCATACCAATCCAAAAGGTACGAATTTGGAACTGGAAATGTGATTTCATCCACGCTGGTGCGTCATCTTTATAAATATATGCAATGACAACGGCAACAAAGCCTAAAAATTGAATAATGATATTAGCTACCTGTAACAGGTAAATAAGTTTAGCGGTGCTTTGACTTTGTTGTGCTGACTCAGCCATGTAAACAATCCTTATTAATATGAGCCTGATAATCTAACAAATTTAGTTAGGCTTGAGCCAGCGAAAAGCTAAACGACTGATGACCACAACACAAAAGAGTGTCCACACACTCATGGCGCCCATTGGGACATCCAACAGTAAAGCCAAGATCATGCCCAAGAAATAACCTAAAAAACCAAGTCCGTAACCGATAAAAAGTTTATGTTTTGTTTGAGTAAAGCCTCGACTGGCCAGTGCAGGTAAAATCAAACTCGCAAACACTAAATAAACTCCAACCAGTTGAACTGATGCCGTTACCGTAAGCGAAAACACGACATAAAATAGCCAGTTACGCTGTGATTTTAGTGAAAACCAGACGAATAATAAACAGGCATAAAGTAAGCCTACCCAAAGCAAGTGTGAGGGGGTCACCCATAATATTTGGCCAACCAATAAGTCGTGTAATAATTCATCACTATGAGGCGCGTGACTTACCAATAAAATACCGCCGCTGGCCGCTAAGATGAACAGTAAGCCGATTAAGGCCTCAACAATATGAGGGTAGGTTTTTTCTAGGCATAGCACTATTAATGCGGCGGAAAGTGCACTAAATGCGGCACTTACCTGCAACCAAGGACCATGCACGTCACCAATGAAAATAGTGGCGGCCATAACACCTAAGGCAGCCATTTGAGCTATAGCTAAGTCAATGAAAATAATGCCTCTTTTGAGCACTTCTTGACCCATGGGGACATGCGTTGTTAACACTAACATGCCTGCCACGAGGGCAGGCAATATTAGTGACCAATCAAGATCAGTCAGACTCATTTAGCACCATCTAACAAAAGCGTAATGGTGTTATCGAAGAGTGAAAACAAATTATCACTTTTATCATTGCCCCCAACGGTAAAGGGCAAGACCACTTTTTTAATGCCAGTTTTATCGACAAGCCAGTCTGAGGCTCTAGGCGATTGATACGCCGCTACCAGTACCATTTTAGCTGGGGTTTGCTCCAGCTTACCAACGACCTGTTGTAACTCCTTCACTGTTGGCGGAACGCCAGGTTTGGCCTCTAGCTCTGCTACTTGGTTTAGGCCCAACCAATGCACAAGATAAAACCAGTTTTTATGCTGAACAACGATGGGAATACTTTTCAATGAAGCCGCTTTTAATTGCCATTCTGCCATGGCGGCTTTCCAACGCTGACTAAAATCCTGCCAGCGTTTCTCGTAGCTTTCTGCATTAGCTGGATCACGTTGTTTAATTCGATCAGATAAGGCTTTTGCCACCGTTAGAATCATCACAGGACTGGTTTGAATATGCGGGTTACCAGCGGCATGAATATGACCTTGACTGCGGTCGAGTGTGATGGGCTGTTCAGCCAAACGCACATAATCAGTTGCCATGAAATAACCTTCAGCACCAATCTGAATAGCTGAATTACCTGCCTTACGTTGTAATAAGGGTAACCAGCCTTGTTCAAGCTCCGCACCAGTACACACCAATAAGTCTGTTTTTCGTGCTTTAGCAATTAAACTGGGACGTGCTTGAATATAGTGCGGGTCTTGTAACCCATTGGTTGCACTAAACACGGATACATTGTCGCCACCAAGTTCTTTCGTTAAAGATGCCCATTCAGGTTCACAGGCAAATACAGATACTTGAGCCCATGCCGAAGAGCTCACTAAAAACAATAGAGAAAAAATAAACGTTTTCATCAACATCTCCTAATACTGGTGAGCGCCGTGGGCACCAAGGCTAACGGTATACTGCAGAATAAACTGCCAGTCTTCATCGCTATATGATTTGTCATTATTTAGTTGAGCACGGATGCGGCTGAACTCACTTGGTAAATACTCAACCATGGCACTGGTTCGTTGAGGATGGTAGCCATGATGACTGAGGCCTGCATCTGCCAGTAATTCATTGTCAGAGGCATCATGATCGCTGCCTAACCAGTCATAGCGAAGACCTGAACGCCATTGTGGATTGAATTGATAAATGCCTTCTAAGTAACCACCGTATTGTTTGCCATCATAACTAGCCAGTTCATCACCATGATTCAGAGAGCCATCATCATTGAGGTACATAAACTCACTGATTAGCGTTAAGTTTTGTTGGCGGAAATTGCCATTTGGAGCCCATTTATAGACCAATGATAAGTTTGTGATATCAGTATCACCATTGAACATAGCTGATCCCGCTTCTTCTTCACCATCGTGACTATGGCCACCGCTATAGCTGCGATCTTTTGGGCTAGATTCCCAATGTGACAAACTCGCTTGCCAGCTACTTTCTATGCCTAGATCACCGCCGGTTTTTGCATAAACTAACCAATCACCAATGCCTGAATGTTCACCACTACCTGGATAACTGTCACCGCTACCAACACTTGTCCCTACTTCAAATAGGAAGTCGGTTGGCAAAACATAGGAGAGTTTGACACCATCTGTAGACAGCTGATTACCAAATAAGCCTCGGTAAATAAGCGGCGCATCAGCAAAGTTCCACGCATGGGCATGACGTTCATTCAGATAACCAATTGGTGCGAAATAACGGCCTGCTCGAACAGTTAAGCCATTATCTAAACCGAGGGTTTCAATAAAAGCTTCTTCTATTTCCAGCTCGGTTTCACCTTCATGTTCATGAACCGCTAAGGTCGCTTGACCATAAAATAATTGATCAATATTGGAGCTAACGGTTAGTTCACTTTCACCTAGTGAAAAACCTTCTTGTCCTAATTCTCCTTCACCTTGCAATGCAAAGCCATCCAGAGCGTAATCATCGGCATTGTTTTGGTATTGGCTAAAGGTGCCATTTAGTACCATGCTGATCGCTGGATTGAAGGCGTTAGGACTATTGGAGTTAGTTGTTTTTAGAGCAGGCGCCATTGCAACTTGTTCAGCTACCGCATTAGTATCGGCTTCAGCTGTCGAAAGACGCTGTTCTAGTTGCTGGATACGCTGTTCATAATCCGCACGCATTTTGGCAATTTCTTGTTTGAGATCGTCAATGTTACCGGCAAATGCAGACGACATAGGGCTCAGCGCCGCTGTCACCAGAAGAGCGAGTAATTTCTTGTTTTTCATAAATATTCCTTATAGCCACAGGCTATTAGCACCAACAATTTTTCAAAGAAAGACGTGGTGTATCAGTAAATTAAAAGTGAATAAGAAGATTATGAAAAAACAGGTGGGGCGCGGATTGAATAATGTGATAGCTGCGTTGCTGGCAGCGTGGGGACAGAACTGTCGGTCTCGATAAAAACCGATTTGAGAACAGAGAGAATGCTGATGTCAGCATTAATAGTCGCAAATGGAATGTGATTGATGGCATTAAGCCGTTCACATTGCGCATCAGCATGGTGGAAGGAGTGTTCAGCATCATGCCAGACAGCAAACGACTGCAAAAGCAGCACAATGGCGGCTAATGCATATAAAACAGTCTGTTTTTGTCTGACGTGATTCAAGGGTTTTGCCTAGGCAACCAAAAGTTCGGTGAGCAGAGTCTCGTAAATTTCCGATAAGGTGTCAAGGTCAGTTATAGAAACACATTCGTCAATTTGGTGAATAGTGGCATTAAGTGGCCCCAATTCGATGACTTGAGTTCCAGTAGGCGCAATGAAGCGGCCATCCGATGTTCCACCCGATGTTGATAACGTAGTGTCGTAGCCAGTGACTCGTTTCACAGCCGTTTTGACAGCTTCTAATAATTCACCACTTGCTGTTCGAAAAGGTTTGCCTGATAACTCCCAATTCAGTTCGTAATCAAAATCATAGTTATCTAATAATGATTCAACACGAAGTTGTAATTCTTCATGAGTGACTTCGGTGGAATAGCGGAAGTTGAATACGACATCTGTCGTGCCTGGGATCACATTGGTAGCGCCAGTGCCAGAGTTGAAGTTTGATATCTGAAAGCTCGTCGGTGGAAAGTCAGCATTACCTTGATCCCACTCAATTGAGCAGAGTTCAGTCAAGGCAGGCACGACAAGGTGAATAGGGTTATTAGCCAAATGAGGATAAGCAATGTGACCTTGTTTTCCCTTGATTGTTAGTCTCCCATTAAGCGAGCCACGGCGACCATTTTTAACAATATCCCCCACCTTATCTGTGCTTGAGGGTTCACCAACCACACACCAATCGATGGTTTCACCACGATTTTGCAATGTCTCAATCACTTTGACAGTGCCATTAATAGCAGGGCCTTCTTCATCGCTGGTAATAAGATAGGCGATACTACCTTTGTGGTCGGGATGTTTTTTTACAAAGCGTTCACAGGCGGTAACAAAAGCGGCAATGCTACCTTTCATATCGGCAGTACCACGACCGTAGAGCATGTCACCAATAATTTTTGCTTCAAACGGTGGTGAGCTCCATTTCTCTGCCGGACCTGTTGGTACCACATCAGTATGACCGGCGAAGGCGATTACAGGGCCTTCTGATCCTCGCCTCAGCCATAGATTGTCTACATCATCAAATCGCATATGTTCAGCATGAAAACCGACAGGATGAAGACGTTCAGCTAATAATTTCTGGCAGTCTTTATCGTCAGGTGTCACGCTATCACGACGGATTAATTGTTGGGTCAGTTCTAAGGTTTCAGACATGATTTTTTCTTGCATTAATTTATAAATGGACGCCGACGGTGAATAATACCCCGGCAACACCAAGCAGGATGACATCCGCACCGACTTTGCCATTATCATAGCCCACACCAGGGATAATCGCAGGACCAATACCTAAGTTATTCAGTGGGATTTTATCTTTATAATCACCACGATAACCGTGAATAAAGCCAGCAGTTAGTTTGGTATGGAAGCCTTCAAATTGACCGTGATAATTGAATGTTTTACCGGTGTAGATGTATTGAGAAAATTGCCCAAACGAATTATCGAATAAGGCTAAGCCATAAAGCCAATCATTTTTTTTCACCCCTTCAATAGAGGTGAAGAGTTTTGTGCCAGTGTAGTCTTCACTGTCAGTGTAATGGGCATAACTACCAGCTTGTAGATAAAAGTGGTCAAAATATGGCGTTTGTTGACTCTTTTCATCAGCATGGGCAGTGAGGGAAAAGCCAAATAAGACTGTAGCTAGAACCCAATTTAACAGACGACGATCAGAGAAATTGCTGATATTGCTGTTCATTAAAACCTACTAGAGTGGTGGCGTTGCTAACCGCAACAGGACGTTTTATCAGAGTAGAATTTTCCAGCATTAGTTCAATGGCAGAGGCTTCGCTCAGATCGGTTTTTTGTTTATCTTCAAGATTACGCCATGTAGTACCACGTTTATTCACCAAGTCTTCCCAGTCAACGCTTTCAAGCCATTGTCTGATAGTACTCTCATCAAGACCTGCTTCCCTGAAGTCATGAAAGTGATAAACCACATTATGTGCATCAAGCCAGCGTTTTGCCTTTTTAACACTGTCGCAGTTTTTAATGCCGTAAATAATCATTGTGCAATCCGAAGTTTTTTGTCGGGCGAAATAATAAGGGGATGACTGATTGCAGCCATCCCCTTAGCCAAGCAAGTGAACGTGATTTAGATATCACGAAGTAATTCGTTAATACCTACTTTACCACGTGTTTTTTCATCAACTTGTTTAACAATAACGGCACAGTACAGGCTGTAAGTGCCATCTTTTGATGGTAAGTTACCAGAGACCACGACTGAACCAGCCGGGATGCGTCCATATGTGATTTCACCTGTCATACGATTGAAAATTTTGGTGCTTTGACCAATGTACACACCCATTGAGATGACAGCACCTTCTTCTACTACAACACCTTCAACGACTTCCGAACGGGCGCCAATAAAGCAATTGTCTTCGATGATTGTTGGGCCTGCTTGAAGTGGTTCAAGAACACCACCGATACCAACACCGCCTGATAGATGAACATTCTTACCAATTTGTGCACAACTACCCACCGTTGCCCAAGTATCTACCATCGTGCCTGAATCAACATAGGCACCGATATTGACGTATGAAGGCATCAAAACCACGCCTGGCGCAATGTAAGACCCACGACGAACGGCCGCTGGCGGCACAACACGAACACCCGCCTTGTTGAAATCATCTTCATTAAAACTAGCAAACTTAGGATCAACTTTGTCGAAATAGTTTGTTTCACCGCCAGACATAATTTTGTTGTCATTTAAACGGAATGAAAGCAAAACGGCTTTTTTCAACCATTGGTTAACAACCCAATCGCCATTTTGTTTTTCAGCGACACGAGCTGTGCCATTGTCTAACATAGTTAGTGCTTGGTTTACGGCATTTCTGACATCACCGTCAGCATTAGCCGGGGTAATGTCTGCACGACGTTCGAAAGCTTCTTCGATGATAGTTTGAATATCACTCATGGTGTCTACTCCATTGATTTTAATTATAAACGTTCAATTAAGCTGCGAATGCGATTCGCCGCTTCTATACATTCTTCTAGTGAGGCAACGAGTGCCATACGGACGCGGTTGGCCCCAGGGTTGCCCTGATAAGTATCACGGCCCAGGTAGGTGCCCGGTAACACAGTCACATTAAATTGTTCGAACAATTGTCTAGCAAATTCGGTATCAGCAATCGGGGTCTCTGCCCAAAGATAAAAGCCAGCATCTGGAAGGGATACGCTCATTACTGGTGACAAGATAGCTAATACAGCGTCAAACTTTTCACGATATAACTCACGATTATGCTCGACATGATCTTCATCATTCCATGCGGAAATGGACGCCGCTTGAGTTGCTGGTGGCATTGAGCAGCCGTGATAGGTGCGATAGCGTAAAAACTGCTTCAAGATGCCAGCATCACCAGCAACGAAGCCACTTCTTAAGCCAGGCGCATTTGAGCGCTTTGATAAGCTATGAAACACCACACAACGGCTAAGGTCGTTATAACCAGCTGAGTATGCCGCTTCTAATAAGCCTACCGGCGGATTTGCTTCATTCTGATAAATCTCTGAATAACACTCGTCAGCGGCAATAATAAAGTCATGTTTGTGTGCCAGTTCAATGAGTTTATGCAGGGTTCTTTCATCAATTACTGAGCCAGTAGGATTGCCAGGACTGCATATATAGAGCAGTTGGCATTTATCCCAAATCTCGGTGGTTATCTTATCAAAGTCAGGAATGAAATTATTGGCTGGCAGACAGTTCATATAATACGGTTCTGCACCGGCCAATATTGCTGCACCTTCGTAGATCTGATAGAACGGGTTGGGCATCAACACTAATGGTTCTTTATTACGGTCAATGACGGCCTGAGCAAAAGCGAATAAGGCTTCACGCGTTCCATTCACCGGTAGTACCTGCGTTCTGGCATCAATGTGACCATCAAGATGAAAGCGT
>DRHY01000296.1 GCA_011052985.1 Methylophaga thalassica | reverse complement strand
CTAAGCGTCAGATCTTCTAGCGATCTAACGTAAGTACCCACACAAATTACTTGATACCAGTTTGTTAAAGAGCGTTTGTCGCTGATGTTTCGCTGCAACAAAGAAGCGAGAATTATACAGCTTCTTGCCAGGCTGTCAACTAAATTTTTAGACTCATGTTCAATCGAAAAACTTAATTACTATGCTGTTTCAGTCGCCCTTTCGGGCCGTCTCATCAGCAAGAGGAGCGCATTCTACAGGGTATTGAGAAACCGTCAACAGGAACATTTTCCTATTCATAACTCAAGTGCTCTACTTGGCTGAATCTATATGCTTTTTTTATTTATGTTTTTAGATAATTCATTTTACTTGATGTCTTACAGCTCTATTGGGACTTGTAAATCCGGCCAAAGACAAAGTCCTCTCTTAGCTTTATTGAACCTGAGTAAGACAGTTATGACTTAAAGTATCACTTCATTCGACTATTCAGATTTTATGGCAGACTACCTATATAAGTGTCACCCAAGCAATTTTCTTTTTACCTGCTTGTATTAAATATTTGCCAGCACTTAGCTGAAGATTAGATTCTACAACTGTCCAATCGATTTTTACACGCCCATTACTGAGCATGTCTTTAGCCTGTGCTGAATTAGCTACTAAGTTGGCTTTATTAATTACAGCTCCAATAGCCAATTCCTGTTGACCATCCAATGCAATTTCTATTTCGGGCGTCCCCTCCGGAACTTCACCCTCCGAAATCACATTCCCAGCTCCTTTATGGGCATTTGCTGCTGCTTCATCACCATGAAAACGGGCAACAATCTCTCGTGCCAACTCAATTTTCACATCACGTGGATTTGCGCCTTTCTCAACACTTTCCTTTAATTTGTCTATCTCTTGAATAGTTTTAAAAGATAACAATTCATACCAACGCCACATCAATGAATCCGGAATAGAAACTATCTTTTGAAACATTGTTCCCGGGGCTTCAGTAATACCGACATAGTTACCTAGTGATTTGGACATTTTCTTGACACCATCTAAACCTTCTAATAGTGGTGTCATTATCACGACTTGGGATTCTTGGCCTTCAGCTTTTTGTAACTCACGTCCCATCAACAGATTAAATTTTTGATCCGTCCCACCAAGCTCTATATCAGCTTTTAAGGCGACAGAGTCATAACCTTGTACTAGTGGATAAAGAAACTCATGAATTGAAATAGATTGGTTTGCTTTAAAGCGCTTTTTAAAGTCATCGCGTTCAAGCATCCGGGCCACGCTTAACTTACCGGCTAACTTAATCATAAAGTCAGCCCCCTTTGTACTAAACCATTCTGAATTAAAACGAACTTCCGTTTTGTCAGGATCGAGGATTTTAAATACCTGTTCTTTGTAGGTTTTCGCGTTTTCTTCTATTTCTTCTGCTGTCAGTGGGGGACGAGTGGCACTTTTGCCTGTTGGGTCTCCAATAAGCCCAGTGAAATCCCCTATTAGGAAAATAACTGTATGCCCCATTTGTTGGAACTGACGCAGTTTGTTTATTAAAACTGTATGACCAAGATGCAAGTCAGGTGCTGTTGGATCAAAACCGGCTTTGATTCGTAATGGCTTACCTGTGGATAATTTTTCGACTAGCTCGCTTTCAACTAAAATTTCATCCGCACCACGGCGAATTTCAAGCATCGCGTCATCTACAGGGATCATTTCGAGCACTCCAAGTTCTTGTGTTTTATGAGGTCGGCAATATTATCACAACATACATAAAATAAGGGGTTCCAATTCTTATCATTTATTGAGAGAATCATAAGAATTTTTAAAATAACCAAGAGCTTGCATATGAAACGTAATAGACTTTTGAACTCACCAAAAAATGGTAAATTGTTCTCAAGCGACCAGAAAGCTCCTAGTCGACGTAAGCCTATCCTTTTATTAGCATTATTAGCCTTTGCTGGGATATCAATCACCAGCATGGTTTTAGCTACAAGTACACCAGACCTCACAGATACAAAGTCAAAATCAATTGCGCTTCCAGGTCAAACAATCAACGGCACTGAGCCAACCACTGAAAACGCTGTCGCAAGCTCAAACATTGATTTAAAGCCAGCTATAGCACCACAAGTATCACAACCAAAATCAATAGCCAAAGTTGAGGGCAATGACAACCTCATTGCTTCTGAATCAGAGCAACTAGAGCGTATTCATCTGAAAGAAGATTCAGTAAACAGTCCAGCTGTCGATTCGTCAACAATCTCGAATACTGATGAGCTTTCTGATACGTCACTGGATGACAATGCCTTGGTCTGGAAAGAAGTAACTGTTCAGCCAGGTGACAACCTATCACTTATTTTTCCAAGAGTTGGTTTATCTGCACGTGATGTATATGAGGTTGCCCAAGTTGGCAAACCTATCAAACCATTGCTGAACCTAAAACCGGGGCAGACATTACGTTTTGGGCTTGTTTTTGATGAGACTAAAAGCCCAACATTACAACAATTAGAACTCAATTTCAGTCCTGTAAAAACATTTCAACTGACAAAAAATGATTCTGGATTTGAAACGTCAACACTTATAAAAGAAACAGAAAAAAGACAGCAATCTGTTATCGGCGAAATAGAAACATCACTATTTGGCTCAGGACTGAAAGCGGGTCTTTCAGATAAATTGATTATGGAATTAGCCCATGTGTTTGGATGGGACATTGATTTTGCTCTAGATATTCGTCAAGGAGATAGCTTCAAAGTCATATTTGAAGAACAGTATTTGGACGGTAAAAAATTGAAAGATGGTGATATTCTTGCCGCAGAATTCACCAACCAAGGTAAAACCTATCGTGCTGTTAGATTTACTGACGCTGAAGGTAATAGTCATTACTTTTCACCGAATGGTGACAGTATGCGTAAAACATTTACTCGAACACCCGTTCACTTTTCTCGAATTAGCTCAGGCTTCAATCCTAATCGTAAACACCCTATCCTAAAAATTAGTCGTCCACATCGCGGTGTTGATTATGCCGCGGCCACCGGAACGCCAATCTTAGCTACAGGTGATGGTAAGGTCGACTTCGTGGGCCGTAAAGGCGGATATGGTCGTGTGATTATTCTCTCTCACGGCGGTAAGTACACAACCTTGTATGCTCATATGTCTAAATTCAAGAGTGGTATTAAACGCGGTCAACGTATCAAACAAGGGCAAACTATAGGTTATGTAGGCATGAGTGGTGCAGCAACAGGGCCACACCTTCATTACGAATTTCGTATCGATGGAGTCCACCGTAATCCATTAACAGTGGCATTGCCAAAAGCCCTTCCGTTAGATAAGAAATACATGGCAAAATTCAAATCATCATCGGCCCCATTGTTAGCAAAATTAGACTCAATGCAGATACCAGCACTGGCCGCTATTACACAATAATCGATATGGCTTTATACATAGGAGTAATGTCAGGCACTAGTCTGGATGGTATAGACATAGCTATTGTAGACTTCAAACAAAATAAAACTAAGGTTGTGTCTACAGAAACCTTTCCCTTTGATCCTGACTTAAGAAACGAGCTGTATAAACTCATTACTAAGGGTACAAGCAATTTAAATCAGCTCGGTCAATTAGATATGGCTCTGGGATATTCCTATAGTAAAGCCATTAACAATCTATTACTCAATGCTGGACTTAATGCTTCAGACATTACCGCAATTGGTTGTCATGGACAAACCATATATCACGCCCCTAACGCACAATTTCCGTTCAGCATGCAAATTGGTAATGCCCATGTCATCGCAGAAAAAACCGGTATAGATACTATCGCTGATTTTCGTCAACGTGATGTGATTCTTGGTGGGCAAGGTGCGCCATTAGTACCCGCATTTCACCAAGATATGTTTCATAGTGATACAGAAAATCGTGTGATAGTGAACATTGGTGGTATTGCTAATATCACTGTCTTACAAGCTGATTTATCACAAGACGTAATGGGCTTTGATACCGGCCCCGGAAATGTACTCATAGACGAATGGTATCAGCAACATCACCAAGACTCTTTTTATGATAAAAATGGTGAGTGGTCGGCTAATGGTGTAGTAGATAAAGACTTACTCGATCGCTTTTTAACCGATGCTTTTTTTCATCAACCGGCGCCTAAAAGCACTGGACGAGAATATTTTAACTTAGTCTGGCTATCCAACCATTTAGCTGCTATCGATAGACCAATATCTGCCCAAGATATTCAGATGACACTGGTCAAGCTTACAGCCATAACAGTTATGGATGCTATTAGTTACTATGCACCAAATACAGACATTGTCTATGTCTGTGGGGGTGGTTCACACAATCAGATTCTAATGCAAGAATTACAGACATGTTCAACGTCCCTAACTGTAGAAACCACTGATAAACTTGGCCTAGCTCCAGATGCGGTAGAAGCTTGTGCATTCGCATGGCTCGCGATGAGAACACATCAACATCTTGCAGGAAACCTCCCAGCCGTGACAGGGGCAAGTTCAGCCAGTATTTTAGGGGCTATTTATCCATCCAACATTGCTTCATAAGCCTCATAGCTCATTATCAAATGGTTGATTAATGAAGCTGAGAATGAGTCCAAACAACATAACCAGCCATCGCCAAATGGATCTTGATTGATTAATTGCGGCCGTTCCTGGAGCTGTTCATTAATGGAAACGACACTCGCTGAATATGGCATTCGAATTTCTATTGCCGATTTACGAGATTCTAATGTAATTATTGGTTCACCAGCTTCATAATGCTTGCCAGGCAAAGGTAAGGTGAGAAAGTCAATCTGACTGAGCTGATCCTGCATGAACTCAGTTATTCCAATTCGAGCTATGTCCTTATCTAACGCTAGCCATAAATGTGAGCGTGTATATGATAAGAGTTCAGGTGAGAAAACCAAAACTAGTGTCTGTCATACAGTTGATTTAGTTGGCGAATTCTTGACGTGTACTCAGCTTTAAACATTGACCAATCAAATTTCCATTGCCAATTTCCCTCTGTCGTACCAGGAACATTCATTCTGTGCTGGCCGTCTAACTCAAGAACATCTTGGAGGGGAATAATAGCTAGTTGAGAAACAGATCGCAGAGCAGAGCGAATAAATAACCAAGGCATACCCTCACCTGTTTCGCCGTAATACTGTTTCACATGCTCTTTGGTACGCTCGTCTAACTCCTGATACCAACCTAAGGTTGTATTATTGTCATGTGTTCCGGTGTAAGTGACACTGTCGATATTCTGATGATGAGGTAGGTACGGGTTACTGGCATCGCCACCAAAGGCGAACTGCAAGATCTTCATGCCAGGCATTCCGTACTTTTCTCTAAGCGCCGTCACTTCCTCAGTGATAATGCCCAAATCTTCTGCCACTAATGGTAACTCCGTAAAATGGGCAGCCATAGAATCAAATAACTGTTCACCGGGCGCAGTTTTCCATCGCCCCTCAATGGCTGTGTCACATGATGCTGGAATTTCCCAGCAAGCCTCAAATCCACGAAAGTGGTCTATACGCACGAGGTCAAACAATGCAAGCTGTGTTTCCAGGCGGCGTTTCCACCAATCAAAATCATTCTCAATGTGCTGGGGCCATTCAAAAAGAGGGTTTCCCCAGCGTTGACCTGTCTCAGAAAAGTAATCAGGTGGGACACCGGCCACTCTTGTTGAGTACCCATTGTCGTCTAATGTAAAGAGATCAGGTTCAGCCCAGACATCAGCACTATCATGTGCGACGAAAATCGGAATATCACCAAATAAATTGATGCCTTTCTGATTCGCGTAAGCACGCAATTTTTCCCACTGCCTGAAAAATATGTATTGCTTAAAACGTTTAATTGATAATGCTTCGCTATATTCATGCTGAAGTTTTTCTATTGCATCAGGATGGCGTTGTCTCAACTCAACAGGCCAATCAAACCACGCCTTAGAATCATGTATATGTCGGATTTGTCTGAAAAGGACATAGTCTTCTAGCCAATGCTGGTGCTGTTTACAAAATGCATCAAAACTATCTAGGTCGACTCGCTTAGCCTTAGTTTTAAATAGATAATAAGCCTTACTGATGACTTCAGTAATAGGTGCAGCTAAATCAACCGCTAGATTCTCTGCCCAATACTCCGCAGCGAGACTCTGAGGACAGATTAGTTCTTGATTGCCTGCATGTGACGATAAACACTGATAAGGTGAACCATCACTGTGGGTAGGTCCCAGAGGTAACATTTGCCAAACAGACACATTACAATCAGCTAAAAAATCAATGAATCTATACGCATCATTACCAAGCGTTCCAGAGGGTAAGCTGGTAATGTGCAGTAAAATGCCTGTACGGCGTTGTTCAAATACAGTAGCTTTTTTCATTCGCTACCACGCCTCATTGTTCCAGACTGCTCGATACCCCCACCACCTTGAGATATAACTTGCGATAAGTTTTCAGGTACAGCCTGACCAAGCATTTGGTACAGATTTGAAAGATGCAATCGGTATAAGCGCTCAAAGTCACTCACGCTATCAGCAGAATTATAATCCCCAAACCACCAAAACCAATCTGAGCCCTCACAAATAGCGAGTTGTCGCTCTAAAACTTCCATCGTCTCGGCATCAAACTCTTCTGTTGACGTCACCTCATCAAACACTTTTTTGGCGTCGCTTAATAGATCCCATGCCCGGTTTTTATCTGGGTCGCCTATCCAGGTGGAATATGAGCCGAACACCCAACTCCCACCGACTAATTTAGGTAACTCCGTTGCTTGAACGCCTTCTTTCAAGCAATCACTAAATGTTGTTAACTCAATTTCAGGATGTTCAGCTAGTTTTGAATACAGGCTTTGCAGAAAATAATATCCATTGTACGAGTAATATTCCCAGGCATTTTCTCCATCCAAAATGACAGAAATAACTCTATTCTCTTCATTCTCCGTACTAGCTTTAATGCTAAGTATGTGATTAATAAAATCATTGACGGCATCATCGGCTGACCACTTTGTGTAGGTAAAACCGATCATGTCTGACAAACCATCATCCCTGAAAAAACAGGCAGCTGAGGTATCCGATAATTTGTAGGGTTTATGGATACTTGAGTCGTTCATATTAGAGGCAGCCAAACTATTTCTGAGCACATTTTCACCCGTCGCTGCCCAGTCGAATCCATTTTGCCCTATCAGTTTCAGCGTGGCTTCTGATACGGCTCCTTCGGATGGCCAACACCCTTTCGGTTTAAAGCCAAAGAAAGACTCAAACACACGAATCCCCTCTTCAATATGCCACTGAGCACGCTCTTCACCACCAGGATAATGTGTCTCAAGAGGAAGCTGTGCATCAGGCATGGCCTCAAGTGTACTGTTGATATCCAATAAAAGAGGGATAATAGGATGCGCATAAGGCGTAACAGATAATTCTACTCGGCCAGACTCAGCTAAACGTCTATAACTAGGTATAACATCTTTCAGTAACTCACCAATCACCATCATCAGCTGTCGACGATCATTAAACGTATAGTTGGTACCCTTTTTCATTAATGCCTGAATTCGAACATCACTTCGCCTAACAGACTCCCCCATCCAAACGAGGTGATACCAAACCAGTAGATCAATCATAAACTGGTCATTGACATACTTCAGTCGAGTGACATCATTCAGTAACCAACGTGCCATTTTTGCCAATTTAGCAAAGTGTGGGAAGGGTTGGATTAACTTCTCATCATTAGCTCGAAGACAAGCCAGAATCAGTTTCTTGCGCTCTTCAGCATGAAGGGGCTGCACTGGTGAGTCCAATGCAATAAGTAATGGGTCTTTAAGACGTCCAGTGCCCTTGAATCGCCCTTTTAGCTGTTCATCATAATCGGCTATTTGCTCAAGTAAGGTCGGCGCAAAGTTAACGACCGCTCTAGCTTGAGGTATATTTTCCAGATGCCACGCCATATCAACATAATCTTTAATGGCATGTAAATATGTCCAGGGCAATTGATACATGCCCCCCACAGGTTCACTATATTGGGGCTGGTGCATATGCCAGCATAGAACGACTTTTGCTTTATCTAACATATCGGTAGTTTTGTCCAAGCATTTCAGGTGTTACTAACACAACACCATCGGGAGAAACATAATAACGTTTCGCATCTAGTTCTAAATCTTCACCAATTACCGTTCCCTCTGGTAATACACAGCCTTTATCAATAACGACTCGTTTTAGGCGACAGTGACGACCTATTGTGACATCTGGCAGGACAACACAATCTTCAACAAGAGAAAAACTATGCACTTCGACATTAGAGAACAAAACAGAGTGTCGAACGGTAGAGCCCGAAATAATACAACCTCCGGAGACCATAGAATCTACAGCCATTCCTCGTCGATCATCATCGTCGAAAACAAATTTTGCTGGGGGCTGCTGGGCTTGATGAGTCCAGATGGGCCAGTCATCATCATATAGATTCAGTTCTGGTGTAACTCCAATGAGTTCTAAATTTGCAGACCAAAACGCATCAATCGTCCCAACATCACGCCAGTAACCTGGATCATTTCCCTGAACGTCTTTGTAGGGAAAGGCTACAACTTTATAGTTTTTGATTAAACTAGGAATAATGTCGTGCCCAAAATCATGAGTAGATAGTCGTGTATCCGCATCTTTTATCAACTGCTCATATAGGAAAGCGGCGTTGAAGACATAAATACCCATGGAAGCCAGCGCGACATCATCTCGTCCTGGCACGGGATTTGGTTTCTCGGGCTTTTCATCAAAAGCAGTTACACGCCTGTTGGTGTCTACAGACATCACTCCTAGAGAAGTTGCTTCGACCAATGGCACTTCAATGCAACCAATGGTCATATCCGCATTTTGAGCAACATGCTCTGCCAGCATATCACCATAATCCATTTTGTAAATATGATCACCGGCAAGAATCAAAACATACTCAGGTCCATGATTACGTAAAATATCAATGTTCTGATACACCGCGTCAGCAGTACCTGCGTACCATCCCCTTTCATTACGTTGTGATGCAGGGAGAAGTTCAACAAATTCTCCTAAGTGACCACGCATAAACCCCCACCCTTGCTGTACGTGTCGAATCAGAGAATGGGCTTTGTACTGGGTAAGAATGCCAACTCGTCGGATACCAGAATTAACACAGTTAGAAAGAGGAAAATCGACAATCCGGAATTTACCGCCAAATGGAACGGCTGGCTTAGCACGCCAATCTGTCAATTGCTTCAGTCGTGAGCCTCGTCCTCCTGCCAAAATTAATGCAAGTGTATCTCGCGTTAATCGACTGACAAAACGTGTACTGTTATTTTCACTCATATAAATCCTCGACTTGGGCCCTATGATTTGTGCTGTAATATTGTTAGCCTGCCACAAGGAAGCTTCCAACGGCAATTAAATTTTACAGGACATTATGACCATGATTACTGACAGCAATATGACGAATGATATCCTCAAAATTATAGAGGCTCGTCATCATGATCCATTCAGCACTCTTGGTCTGCATAAAAACAAAAACACCACGGTCATAAGAGCCTTCTTACCCAACACACAGTCAGCTTCAATTAATGGTGAACTCCCAATGCAGCGCATTGAGGGCACCGATATATTCGAATGGCAGAGCACGTCTAGTGACATTTGTTTTCCATATCAAATTCATCGTAAAACAAATGACGGGGCAGAACTCGAGCACTATGATCCCTACAGTTTCCTGCCGCAATTATCTGAATATGACTTACACCTTTTTGCTGAGGGCAAACATTGGCATGCCTATAAAGTCATGGGTGCGCATTTACATGAGGTAGAAGGTATCAAAGGTGTTCTATTTGCTACATGGGCACCAGCGGCTGAGCGTGTGAGTGTTGTAGGTGATTTCAACAATTGGGATGGCCGACAACATCCAATGCGTGTTCGTGGTAATAACGGTGTTTGGGAATTATTTATTCCGGGTTTAACCGCGGCCGAATTGTATAAGTTTGAAATTCGTAACCGTGACACTGGCGCATTACATCTCAAAATGGATCCCTATGGTCAACAATGCGAAAAGCGTCCAGGTAAAGCATCCATAACCACATCACCTACTGAACATCAGTGGCAAGATATCAGCTGGATGCAACAACGCGCAAAATCAGACTGGTTACATAGTCCCCAGGCGATTTATGAGGTTCATCTGGGCTCGTGGAAACGGCATTTTAATGGTGAATTTTATAATTACCGAGAACTTGCAGATGACTTAGTTAGCTATGTCAGTCAGATGGGGTTTACACACATAGAGTTATTACCTGTTACAGAACATCCTTTGGATATTTCTTGGGGCTATCAAACAACAGGCTACTTTGCTGCAACTAGTCGTTTCGGCCAGCCTGATGATCTGCGATATCTCATTGATCAATGCCATAGAAAAAATATCGGTGTTATCCTTGATTGGGTGCCAGGTCACTTCCCCAAAGATGATCATGGCTTAGCGAAGTTTGATGGAACGGCCTTATATGAACATGAAGATCCTCGCCGCGGTGAACATCAAGATTGGGGCACATTAATTTTTAATTACGGTAGAAAAGAAGTGTTTAATTTTCTACTTTCCAGTGCTTTTTTCTGGTTAGAAGAATTTCATATTGACGGCTTACGAGTTGATGCTGTCGCCTCAATGCTCTACCTAGACTACTCACGAAAAGAAGGTGAATGGTTACCTAACCAGTTTGGTGGTAGAGAAAATCTTGAAGTTATCGAGTTTTTCAAACATGCCAATAGCGTGCTTCATGCAGCTCATCCTGGCTGTATTATCACTGCTGAAGAATCAACCTCTTATCCAATGATTTCTCGACCGGTAGATATTGGCGGCTTAGGGTTTTCAATGAAATGGAATATGGGGTGGATGAACGACACATTGGAATACATGCAGCAAGATCCAATTCACCGTCGATATCATCATAGTGAGCTTACTTTTGGCCTGTTGTATGCCTTCACTGAAAACTTTGTCTTACCCTTCTCTCATGATGAAGTAGTTCATGGTAAACGCTCGATGCTTTATAAAATGCCCGGTGATGAGTGGCAACAGTTTGCTAATTTACGTTTACTCTACACCTTTATGTACGCTTATCCAGGCAAAAAGCTGCTCTTTATGGGCTGTGAGTTTGCACAAGGTACGGAGTGGAATTGTGAAAAAGAGCTAGATTGGTATGTTTTGGATTACCCATCTCACAAAGGTATGCAGACCTTAGTGAGTGATCTCAATACAACCTATAAAAATACGGCTGCGCTATATCAGTATGATTTTGAATCAAATGGATTTGAATGGATAGATTGTAATGATAATGAAAAGTCGATCCTTAGTTTCCTTCGTAAAGCCGACAACAGCTTTGCTATTGGCGTATTTAATTTCACACCAATACCCCGTGAAAACTATAGGCTCGGTGTGCCTGAAGCAGGTGAGTATGAAATTATCATCAATTCTGACTCTGAATTTTATGCAGGCAGTAACTTTTCTAATGCCTTGTCATTCTCTGCTGAACAGATTGCATGGTCAGACAGACCTTATTCAATTGTCGTGAATTTACCGCCACTATCGGGCCTGATCTTACGTAAAAAATCCTAAAGCGACATATCGATTTATAAATAAAACGTTTCCAGCTCAAACCAGGTCTACTAAGTTAACAGTAGACCTGGTGACAATAGTTACTGACGTAATTCTCTGATTAGTTTGATTAGCTGAGTGGTTGAACTGTCATGAGCCGATATTTCTGCTCCATCTTTTAAGTCAGGTACAATCGCTTTTGCTAACTGTTTACCTAACTCAACCCCCCATTGATCAAATGAATTGATATTCCAAACAACGCCTTGAACAAAGACTTTATGCTCATACAAAGCAACCAATTGCCCTAGCATTTCTGGTGTCAATTTAGGGAATAACAGTACATTACTTGGACGGTTACCAGGGAATACCTTGTGAGGTAATAACGCCTCAAGTGCACTACCCTCATATCCCTCATTGACCAATTCAGCTCGCACTTCTTCCGCTGTTTTGCCTTTCATCAATGCTTCAGCTTGGGCAAGCCCATTTGCTAAAAGAATGGATTGGTGATCACAGTCTGGATAATGACTATTAACAGGCAGTACAAAATCAACAGGAATAAGCTGAGTACCCTGATGAATTAGCTGAAAGTAGGCGTGCTGACCATTTGTACCCGGAGTCCCCCAGATAACTGGACCCGTTTTGTAATTAATTCTAGCACCCGTACGATTGATAAACTTACCATTGCTTTCCATATCCAGTTGTTGCATATGATTAGGAAAGCGAGCAAGCGAATGATCGTAAGGAACAATAGCTTGAGTCTGAGAATTAAAAAAGTTTATATACCAAACACCCAGCATGCCCATCACGACAGGAATATTTTCTGGTAATGGTTGTGTGCGGAAGTGATTATCCATTTGATGACCACCATCAAGCAGACGTTCAAATACATCCATTCCTGTATATAAAGCTATAGGAAGACCAATCGCACTCCATAATGAGTATCGGCCACCAACCCAGTCCCAAATCTCGAACATATTGTCTGTATCAATACCAAACTTGGCGACTTCCTTGGCATTCGTTGAAACGGCGACAAAATGCTTCGCAACATCATCTGGTTTACCTTCCTTTAAAAACCAGTTACGTGCTGATTGAGCATTCGTAATCGTTTCTTGCGTGGTGAAGGTTTTTGATGCAACGACAAAAAGCGTCGTTTCAGGATTGAGATGTTCAATCGTTGTGCTTAAATCCGTTCCATCAACATTCGAAACAAAGTGCACTTTCATTCCATCAATGCCATATGGTTCGAGCGCATCGCATATCATGGCCGGACCAAGATCAGAACCACCAATACCTATGTTGACAATATCGGTAATCTTTTTGCCACTAAAGCCTAACCAGCTTCCATTGTGAACCTGATCGCAAAAGCGCTTCATCTTTTCTAAAACCGCATTGACAGCAGGCATTACATCCTTGCCATCGACCATGACGGGGTTATTGCTTCTGTTACGAAGTGCTGTATGGAGAACAGCTCGGCCCTCAGTGATGTTAATCGCATCACCCTTAAACATCTTTTCAACCCAGTCTTGAATCTCAACAGCCTCAGCCAACTGGATTAACTTATCCATTGTTTCCTGAGTAATTCGATTTTTTGAGTAATCTAGTAGCAGATCACCACTTGTGATTGAAAAACGCTCAAAACGTTTAGAATCAAGAGCAAACTGTTCACGCATAGAAACAAATTTTAGATCAGAATAATGTCTGTCAAGTGACTGCCATTCAGGGATATTCAAAGGTGTCATAGTTCGAAGATTTCTTATATTTAGTTATTGTTATTGACGGAGGAATGCTGGCAGTTGATCCCATGGAATGGTCTCCTGCTCCCCTGTCGCCATGGTTTTGATACCGATAGTCTGATTGTTCACTTCATCTTCAGCTAAGATTAAAGTCCAACGCGCACCACTTCGGTCTGCTCGTTTGAATTGGCTCTTAAAGCTACCACCACCGCAGTGACTGATCAACTTTATACTGGGTATTTCATCACGTAGTTTTTCAGACAGAATTGGTGCCTGTGCCATGGCTTTTTCGCCAATCGCGACTAAGTACGCATCAATTTGTGTAATTTCAGGTAATGATTCTGTTGCTTCAAGTAATGAAATTAAACGTTCCAGTCCAATAGCAAAACCGATCGCAGTTGCTTGTTTACCACCAAGCTGTTCAACCAGACTATCATAGCGCCCTCCCGCACAAACCGTACCCTGAGAGCCTAACTTGTCAGTCACCCACTCAAAAACAGTCTTTCCATAGTAATCTAAGCCACGAACAAGTCTTGGGTTGATATCGTAGCTGATACCAGCGTTATCGAGAATATTACATAATGCAACAAACTCTTCTTTAGACTCATCGTCTAGGTGATCAATTAACTTTGGTGCAGCTTCATTAATAGCCTGCATCGCTGGATTTTTACTGTCTAAAATTCTGAGAGGATTTGAATGAAGACGGCGTTGACTATCCTCGTCTAGTTCAGCCTCATGTTGCTGGTAATAGCTAACTAACACATCACGATAGGCTAGCCTTGCTGAGATGCTACCTAGAGAATTAATCTCAAGACGAACGCCACTTAGACACAGCCTTTTCCAAAATCGCG
>DRHY01000295.1 GCA_011052985.1 Methylophaga thalassica | reverse complement strand
TCTCCGACAACCACATCCTCAATTGGAATATCATTTTCTTGTCCAGATTCAGTCACTTTACGTGCTGTTTTTGGCACTAACCCCATAAGCAAACTAATAGCTTGATTTGTTTGACTTCGCGCCTTTAGCTCAAGGACCTGTCCCAATAACACCAAAACCGTAATAACGGCGGCAGCCTCAAAAAATACCGGTACTGTGCCACTCTGTTGCATGGTTGATGGAAATATTCCCGGCAATAGTAGCGCCACCATACTGTAGGTCCAAGCGACACTGACACCTAGGCCAATCAATGTGAACATATTGAAATAGCCGGTTTTGAGCGATTGCACCGCACGAACTAAAAATGGCCATCCAGCCCAAAACACGACGGGCGTAGCAAGAATGGCCTCTAAAAAGTACCACTGTTTTAGCGTTACGCTAGTGGGTAGGAGGGTTGGGGCCATTTCTGACAGCATAGCAATTATGAAAACAGGTAGAGCTAGCAGACCACCGACAATAAAACGTTTTAGTATGTCTTTATATTCAGTATTGTCGGTTTCTTCAATGGTCGTTGCTTCTAGTGCCATACCACATTTTGGACAATCCCCAGGCTCATCTTTTATGACTTCTGGATGCATCGGGCAGGTATAGGCGGTCTTTTGGGATGCTGCAGTGGGAGATTCTGGTTCTAGTGCCATACCACATTTTGGGCAGCTTCCAGGACCTTGTTGACGTACACCCTCACACATAGGGCAAATGTAGTCTCCTGAGTGGTTATGTTCTGTGTGGCGAGGTTTTTCTGAGGACGATGATTTACCTGAACAACAATTGCCAGATGTTGTTAGCAGGTAATGGTTTGGCGCTGATTCAAATTTAGTTAAGCATGATTGACAGCAAAAATAGTAACTGGTGTGATCAAGCACGGTCTTATATTTGGCTGCGGCTTCATTGACCTGCATGCCACAGACGGGATCAGTTGCCATGAATAATTCCTTGATAGTTTGTTTTCGTCATCAGCACATAGGGCTGAACAGCGAGGAATGAGTCTTGTATGAGCTATTGAGCTGACTGTTTGGCTTTAAATTCAGCTTTGATAACATCAAGTGTTGGAGGGATAGCATCACAGCTATTGACATCACCGCGACATGACGCGCATTCAAGTGCTTTCCACCCTGTCTGGATGTACTCTTCTCTGTTATCACTTCGAAGCCGATTAGCAATGCCAATGGTCGCCTTGGCACGTGTTGATACATAACCATATTCACCACCACAAAATCTTGCTTGTTCCGGATTCTTTTTAAGATCATATTTAGCGTGGATCTCCAGACCCACCTCGCGGAGATAATGCAATTCAGAGTAGAGTTTTTGTAGACTGTCATCACTGACCTGAGGATTCATATTGCCAGCATGAGTCAGCGTATTGATTAGCAATAGGGCTATTATATAGAGTGATTTTTTCATTATATTCTCCGTCATTGTCGACATTATTCTATACATCTTACTCAGCTATTGTTTGAGGTTGGTTAAAATGGCACTGAGAGTAAGTAATTCAAAAAAGAGGCATGTGAATGATATTCAGCACAATAAAATCTCCTCTTGGCTATATTCAAGTCGCGATCACCAGTCACGGTATAGCGAGTGTCTCATTTTCTGACTCTGAGTCAGCCGCAATGGTTGCATTGCTAAAAAGATATCCACATGCAGAAGAGCAGCATGAAAACAAAGATTTACGCATGATATTACAACAAATTAGTGACAAAATAAGCTGTCCTGATACTTGCTTCAACTTTCGATTGGATATAAGAGGGACACATTTTCAACAACAGGTATGGCAGTCGATTCTTACTATTCCTTGCGGACAAACAAGGAGTTATTCTGATGTTGCGGTTGATATTGGATATCCACTGTCAGCACGGGCAGTTGCCATGGCTTGTGCCGCTAATACACTAGCTTTGCTTATTCCTTGCCATCGCGTTGTTCGTCGTGATGGAAGCCTTTCAGGCTACCGCTGGGGGCAAGAAAGAAAACGCTTTCTACTTCAACGTGAACAACAGTACATAAGCAATTGTTCTTGATTATAAATTCTAATTATTCAATATATTTTAGTAGATCGGTTGATTATTTTTTAACCAAGCCTTAATGTGTCAACAAAAAGAATCATTTAGCGTTTAATCACAAAGTTATCCACATCTTTTTCCACAGAAATTGTTAACAACCATGGAAAGGTTGCTAAGTTGCTTGCTTAAATGGATTTTTAATAGTGGGAACAACTTCCTAATTATTAAGCTATAATCCCATAATTTTAGTGAGGGAAAACCTTTCCGCATCATGCTAGTTATCAATCGCCTACAATTCGTTATATATTTGTTTGCCACTTTGTGGTCACTGACGGCTAATGCATTTGAAACTGGCAGCGATAAATTACGAATTAACGGCTATGGAACCTTAGGTTTAGCCCACACTGATAGCAAAGATGCTTATTATCGACTCGGTTTAGACCAGGAGGGATATAGAGATGGATATGATCTCAAAATGCTGTCTAATTTAGGGCTCCAAATCAATTATTTTTTCTCTGATACGCTTGAATTTAACACCCAGTTATTACTCAAAGATGTTCCTGACTACAGTGCCAATCGTGCATTTAAAACAGCTTTTTTAAAATACCAACCTAACTCTCAATTTGATATCAGTCTCGGCAGAATGACGAATGATGCTTATTTGTTGTCTGATTATAAAGATGTGGGCTTTGCCAGACTTTGGGCTCACGTTCCTGTTGAATTTTACGGTCCAGTATCAACGGATGGTTACGACGGTATTCGACTTCAATACCATCAACCCTTCAATGACGGTGTGTTCTCAACTTCAGTGTGGGGAGGAACGACCAAATACCCCCTCTATAGTCGAAATGGTAGTGCGTCAGTTAAGCTCCAACCAAATATGGGGCTTATTTTGCGTTGGGAAGACCAAACTTGGTTATTTCGTCTTTTCTATTCACAAGGAAAAATTAATAGTCCAAATGACAGATTAAAGGCACTTGACAAGGCACTTATTCAAGCAGAACAGTTCGGATGGAATGGTGCTTCATCTATCGGACCATTTACCTACGATGATACATGGTTACGATATCTATCTGCTGGTGTCAGTTACGAAAGAGATGGTTGGGTTATTAGTACAGAACTATCTTATGCAAAATCTGACTCGACCTACAATGATGATGCATTATCAGGCTATCTGAGCATTGGTCATCGGTTTGATTCGGTAACGCCGTTTATTATGCTGAGCCAGACTAAATCTTTATCGAACCGTGAAAAGGTCGATGCTGCACCTGCTGGTTTTGATTCCCTTCAACAAATTGCACAAGTGGTGGCTGATTTAACCTATCGGGATCAACATAGTCTGAGTCTCGGTGCGCGTTGGGACATAATGCAAAAGGTGTCTCTAAAAGCACAATGGGACAGAACGTGGATCGGTGCCTACGGTGGGGTATTGTTTGAAAGCCAGCCTAATCCCTCACAAGATCATTCAATTGATACCGTCAGCATCACTATGGACTTCATTTTCTGATGGGACTATTTGGATATATATCTCAGTTTTTTGTGCTGATGATACTGACATGTTCAGTTGTTTCAGCGGATGTGTTTATCGTAACGAATGCAGAAAATGAGCTTGATGAGTTAGACACGAAGCAGATAGTGGATATTTTCATGGGCAGGACGAAATTCTATCCGA
>DRHY01000294.1 GCA_011052985.1 Methylophaga thalassica | reverse complement strand
TGACGGAAGATCTATCGACCTATGCGACTTTTTCACGGTCATGGCAATTACCCAATGCGGGCACCTTTGTTAGCAATGGCGCGGCTGAATTTTACTCGGCGGATCTAAAAGAAATTGGTTTCAAAGCGTATATCTTGGATGATGCTTTGATGTTTAATGCTGCCGTATTCCAAATTGAACAAGAGCGGCCTGTAACAGATACAACAACAGGCGATGTGACTGATCGAGATACCTCAGAGCACAACGGTTTTGAATTAGAACTCCGTGGGCAGTTAACGAAACAGTGGAGTGCAACGGCCAGCTATACTTATTTAGACGCTGAAGATGAAGATACAGGTAAAAAACCAAATGATGTGTCTGATCAATTGTTCTCATTAGGCTCAACCTATCAAATTGACAGTCACTGGCGAGTGGGCGGCAATATCAAATATGTGGGTGAACGATATGCTGGAAACAATGAAGCAGTTAAATTAGATAGTTATACCTTAGTGGATTTAATGGCGGCTTATCGGGTCGGTAAACACAGTGTGCAATTTAATGCCTACAACATCTTTGACGAAAAGTACTTCCTTGGCGCAACCGGTGGAACATCAGGACGTAACCAAATTGGTTATGGCGCACCAGCGGAATACATGGTCAGCTATGGTTATGAGTTTTAAGCTCGAATAAGTCACTACTCCAAATTCGAGAGACTAGTAAAGCCATACGGAATTATGCGAAAGCCCGATACTGTATGGCTTTTTTATGGCTGGTATTTAAAGCGCTTACGAGGTCATATTGTCATTAACAACTACGCGATTTCGACCAGAATCTTTGGCGCTATATAACATTCGATCCACTGACTGCAGCAAACTTGCTTGAGTCTGGTCCAATTGGAATTCAGTGACACCTATACTGCATGTAAGTGACACTTCGAGCCCGTCTTCTTGGCAGAATAGGTGTTGTTCAATATCTCTGCGGATACGTTCAGCAAGTTGTCTGGCACTGTCGGTATCTGTCTCCGGTAGAAGTAACAAGAACTCTTCACCACCATAGCGTCCAAGGACATCGGTTGTTCGACATGCTTTTGTGATGATATTGACCGCTTCTGTTAAAACGCTGTCACCGCAAGGGTGGCCATATTTATCATTCACATATTTAAAATGATCTAAATCGACCATTAATAGGCTTAAAGTATGTTGGTAACGGACGGCACGTTCGACCTCTATAGTGAGTGAATCCATTAAGCCTCCTCGATTTAAAATACCGGTGAGTGCATCAGTATGGGCTAGCTGCTCAAGTGCTTTAGTTCTTTCTAATACACGTAGTTCGAGCAGTTCATTTGCTTCGAGTAACTCTTTTTGAGCCTGTAAAAGCTGTTCATTTTGAGCCCGGAAATCATCATCATTTGGTATAGCCACGGCTTGAGGTAATAAACGCCAGATCATGATGGCCGTCATAATGGAGACAATACCTGTCATTAATTTTGCAATACCACCAAGATAGTAATAGCCATGCCATATATTGACGATAGTGATGAAGTGAGTAAGTCCGCATAAAAAAATAAAGGCAGCAAACATAATAAAGAGCCAGTCAAAGGCCAGATCGTGTCTTTTGTGAAATAAATATACGATGGCAAGCGGGATTAAGGCATATGCGATGACAGTTAAAGCATCACCAACGACATGCAGGAAAAGCAAATCGGGCTGCCATTTTAGACAGTGGCCATGCGGCATATAATTACCATCTAGTAACTGGTCCACTATACTCATTCAACCCTCCTGTACCGAATCAGCGCTCCGTCGCTTATGTAGGTACCTAGAAATTGGGATGCGTAACATTGACATATTCATTAAGTTTTTGCATTGACCAATATCAGCTAATCCAACTATCAATGCTAAATGTATCACAACTTAATGATCTGAATGACAACTGTTTGTAAACGCTTAAATCCCTTTAACCTTGGCTCCCTTGAGACAATTTTTCGATGATAGCAACATCAATCGGTTTGCTGGCTTCACCAAAATAAAGTGTTTGATGAGGGAAGGGAATTTCAATGCCTGCCTCATCAAAAGCAAGCTTAATTCGGCGAAGATACTCTCTACCCACTTGCCATTGACGTATTGGTAAGGTTTTAATTCTGCCTTTGATAACCACAGCGGAATTATCCAGCTTATCCACACCAAATATTTCAGGTTCTTCAAACATAAGCGGGCCGATAACCGTATCTTTCTTTAGCTCTGAACCAACGGTTTTCATTACCTCAATGACAGCATCGGTATTTTCTTTATAGGCCACACCAATATCAAACACATACGCTGACCAATCATTGGTTAAATTACTCAACGTAGTAACGGTGCCATTAGGAAAGATGTGCACTGTGCCACCTAGATCACGTAAAACGATTGTTCTAAAATTAACTTGTTCGACCAGACCGCCTGTGCCGTTCACAATTGCCACATCACCGACACGTACTTGATTTTCTAAAATGAAGAAAAAACCTGAAATAAAGTCACGTACGAGATTCTGGGCACCAAAGCCAACAGCCAAACCAACAATACCTGCACTGGCGAGTATTGGTGCGATATCGACACCGATTTGTTTTAATACCAAAAGTAGCGTGGTGACTGTAACTAGTATCATGACCCCCTGACGTATCAGGAAAACGAGCGTAGCCACACGTTTATGAGATTCTGATGGTGGTTCGCCCACTTGAGTTGTTTCATCTAGCAGATGCTGTTCTAACTTATGCAGTACCTTCTTTAAAATGGTCATGCCTAACCAAGCTAGACACAAAATAATTAATATCTTGACGCTGGTGGTGATTAGAAGATCCCAGTTAACCTGCCCGATTCTTTCTAAGATGGCTTCCATTTTTAAATCCTTTAGGTGATATGTCTGAGCTATTACTGATTTTATCTTGGGCCATTATTGATACGGTAATTCAAGCAGAAGCGATGCCTTAGTATTCCATCGAGCTCAGAAAAGGGGAGTTACTTTTGCATCTCACGCTGACGCATAGGCATGACATCGATATCGCTAAATAGCTCTGATAAGTCTAGTTGTGATTGCAGGGTTTTAATGCCGCCGTCTTTGCCGATAAGTATCACCGACGTATCATTTGTCATCAGTTTGGAGTGAACTTCATTGCTTATCGTATCAGCGACATTGCCGATATAGTTGGTTTTAAGCTTATCATTCTCGAGGAGAAACCAGACAATATCACGATCCTTAATAGCCGTTTCTGCTGTAGTTAATTGCTGTTGTGAGATAGTATCTTTGGTAGATTGTATGAGGATGATACGGTTTTTCCATTGTAAATCAGCCAGTGATTGCAATAGCTTTTCCTCGGCTTTGAGAAAAAGAGGCGTCAGAAATAGTAGTGACACTAGGAGAGCACTTTTCATTATTTTCCTCCAACAATCGATTGATTATGTAAATGAACAGTAACGCTTCAAGTGTAGAGAAAATGTAAAACTCACATTCTCGCCTATAGCGCGTATGGCACTAGCTCTGCGGTCTCTGCAAAGATAAGGTGAGTACCCAGTCGCGTAATTGCAATAACTCACTATCACTCAATCCCTTATGTGTTTTCTGCAGGAGTCGAGTCAGTTTAACTTGTTCCACTTTGGCTAAACTATTGATGCGAGTAGTGAGGTTGGTTTCAGCCAGCTCAGCTATCGAGCGATCAGCATGAGTACGACGTAGAATCATCTCTAAAAAATCAACCGCACGACCTAATACTACAAAAATAAAGGTCAGTTCTTTCATTGGGCCAGCGGTGAGAGTTTCACCAGCTAAAGGCATGCCTTTTATATTGAGGTTTTCAGGTTTTGACGTAGCAAATAATGAGGCGGCCCCCGATAACAAACCACCAAATAATGCACCAGTCATCAGCGATGTACCCCCCATGCCAACATCAATAACAGCACCTGCCGCCGCCCCAGCGGAAGTGGAAAGAGCGATAATTTTTTGTCTGTCTAGACCGTATAAATACCAATGACTGGTATCAAATAAATCAGGATAGTCTGCTGTTAATTGTTCCGCATGTGTCTGCATTTCTGGATGTGCAAATAATGCCTGAAGTTGACGCTGCATACTTGCTTCAATATGACGCAGGCTGCTCTGGTAGTCATATTTTAATTTGTCTTGCAGGTGTGATTTGGCAAATTCAGCAGGGACTTTGATGCTACTGATATGACTGAGCATATGCTGAATGTGTTCTGCCACCACAAAGGCACCTTGTTGCTCTAGCTGTTTAAAATACTCTGTTAAGGCAGCAATCGTCTCTTCAATGGCTGGGCGCCAGGGTTCATACAATTCAGCAAACGCCGATAGAATAGTGAACTGTTTTTGATGGTCGGCTGTCATTGGATTAAAGACACGGACAACACTAAAAAATTGGCTTAAAGCATCTTGCCATTCTTGTACGTACGCCTCTCCACCAATAGGATTAATCAAGGCCATTCGAGGTTGCCCTGTCCATTGCAGAATAGTCATTTCTGCTTCAAATTCGGGGCTATAAGGTACTGAACCATCGACGACATAGATGATGCCTGCTCCAGCCAGAATAGGCTGTAGTAACTCAATTTCATCATGAAACTTACTGTTATCAGATGGTGAGTTTTCATTCACAAAGGCCTGAATTGTATTTCGGCGTTCGGCGGCATTGGGGGAATGTTGCTGACACCATGACATCAACTGACGTGGTCGTTGAAAACCAGGTGTGTCAACGAGGGTGTAATGCGTTTGATCATCAATATTCAAATCAAACGTTTGGGCCTGAGTGGTGGTGCCTGATATTTCAGAAATCTTTACGGCATCTTGTCGTGTTAGTGTCGCGACGATGCTGGACTTACCTTTATTAGGGTGGCCGACAACAGCAAAAACAGGATGAGGCGTTAGTTTAGACACGATCAATGCCTTCTTTTAGATCAATTTGATGGCGCTGGGCAAAAAACTGCCATGATTTTTTCTGCTGCTCGAAGCGTGGTTCTTCTTTATCAATTGGATACAACACCAAACTAACGGAGGGATTATGTTGTTGGAGTAAATCAACACAGTCAGCCAACTCACCCGTCGGTATTTGTGATGGCTCAACAACGATCCAGGCTGGTTTATCATTGTGGCTGGCAGCACTTTTCAGCCAGTTTTCATCGTCTAGCCAATCAGCGGTACCCAGGTTTTTCAAGACAGTAAACTGTAGCTGTGGTTGTTGCCAGCTAATGAGGTTGATAGCTGGCTCTGGTAGGCTCACTTCATCAGTATTTCGCCAGTCATTATTTGATCGAACCGGATTACGACTCGCTTGATGCTTTTGCGCCACAATGAACTGCTCCAGAACGCCACTATGCTGAATATTACCGCGTAACTGTTTGATGAGTTGCCGACGTAAAAATAAGGCTAAAAAAAGTCTTGGTAACAAACCATAGACGATGATTGCTATCACTAAGGTCATCCACCAAACATCATTTGCTGCAACTGGCAGTATCTCCATTGGTGAGCTAAATCGTGTTTGGCTGATTAATTCTGCACTAGGGGCCTCAAGCAACCAGTGCCATGGCCAGCTGATCACTGACATGAGCTGTGTCATGCTGGCATTGTCTGTGATTAAGGTCGATGACCAGCCAAAGCGATAATCTTGAAAAGTGGCTAACATAAAAAAAGATACCAGCGCCGAAGTTGTAAATAAGATCGCCGCCGTCTGTAACTGCCAGAATAGCCATGGCAACAATAGATTTTTATAAGGTAAAAAACGTTCCAGTTTGAGTTTATGAATTAACCAACTAAGAATAGGGTGATGCTGCAAGTTCTGCTTGGCAGATGAAAGTAGCGAAAAGTACACACTGCTTAGCGTAAGTAAAAAAGGCAGAAAGGCAAACAAGGCCAACGGAATCCATACATTGATGAGCGCATGTTGGTTGACGTTTAACACGCCAGCCATTGTTGTGAAACCAATAACCATGGCGATGAAAGAAAAAATACGCAAGATAGCAATAGAGGGTGCAGCCACTGAAACCTGTTGTTGCCAAGCATCGAGATAATCGGTGGCTGAAAGTGTGGTTTTATTCGAGTTCTCAATAGAGGCTAATTTGCTGTTTTGCTGAGATACAAATAAACGAAAATCTAGCCAACGAAACAGGGCTTGAGAAGCGCCGTCTTTGAAGAAAAAGTGCTTGATTGCTTTAGTTGAAAGTGATGATGCCATGGTGGCCTAGTATACAAAATAACTCTGTGAGCGATCGGAATCCTTTGGTTTTATTTGTTTTTCAGCCTGGAGATAAAACTTGCGACTAACCCCACTACCATTAACCAAAAGCAAGCGATAAATATCCAGCCTAACGGAGTCGGTGCACACCATCCCCAGCCACAGGCACCATTTTGTTCGAGTAGACCTGGCATGCCAAGGTGGTGGAATATATATACCGCCAATACGGGTACTGAAATCACTATCCCAAAAGGCCCCTCGCTATAAGCTGGCCAAAAGATAACCGGCAGGCAAAGTAAGCCATAAAAAGCCAATATAATGAGCATGATTATGAGCGTTTTAGCGGGTCGTTTCATGACAAACTGAAGGGTGATTAATACATAAGCAACAATAAAATACCAAACACAATTCGGTACCAACCGAAGGCGACAAAGGTAAAGTTATCTAAGAAACGAATAAATAATTTGATGACGAGATAAGCCGTGACAAAGGCAACAAAAAAGCCTGCCATTAACGGTAAAAAAGACTCGTTTGCAAAATCGTTGTAATGTGAAATTAAATCTAAGCCTGACGCCGCCACCATCACAGGTAAGGCCAGTAAAAATGAAAACTCAGCACTGGCTTTTCGACTTAAACCCACTAATAACGCCCCAACAATAGTGGAGCCCGCTCGACTTGTGCCAGGAATTAAGGCAAAGACTTGTGCAATGCCAATAATCAACGATTGTTTATAGCTAACTTGATTGATGTCCTCCACTGAAGGCGGCTTATTAGCGATGTATTTCTCAAGCAGTAAGAAAATAACACCGCCAACAATGAACATTATGGCAACGACTGGGACTGAGAAGAGCGATTTTATTTGATCATGAAAGAGTAAGCCAACAATACCAACAGGTACAAACGATAAGGCAACTTTGGTCCAGAGGCCAACGTATTTGGGTGAAAAGCGTTCTTTATAATTAGCGACTACCGCCAGGATCGCGGCTAATTGAATAATCACTTCAAAGGCCTTATTGCTATCTGTTTGCTCAAGACCTAGCCAATGACTCACAACGATCAGATGGCCTGTTGAGGAGATAGGCAAAAACTCAGTTAAGCCCTCAATAAATCCCAAAATGATACTTTGAAAAATATTCACTCAGCCCAGCCCGTCTTCGATTAATTAGGAAATGTAATTAATGCTAGCCGATCACAAGCGCATTGGCATGACGACATACTGACGTTCGTATTGCGTATCAGCAGGCGTAACTAGTGCGCTGCTGGTTTCATCGGTGAATAGCAACTTCACTTTGCTGTCAGGAATGGCATTAAGCAGATCCAATAGATAAGCATTATTGAAAGCAATTTCCAGTGGTGAACCTTTGTAATCAACGCTGATGTCTTCTTCCGCTGATTCTTGTTCTTGGTTTGTTACTGTGGCTTTTAACTGATCGGTATCTAAGTTAATACGAACGCTACGGTGTTTATCATTTGATAAAATCGCGGCACGAGATAGGGCTTGTTTCAACTCATCACGATCAGCTAAAACTTCTTTGTCGCCACCCATTGGCAGAACACGCTCATAGTTGGGGAACTGACCATCGATCAATTTTGATGTGAAATGAATATCCGGTAGTTCGACTTTGATTTGCTGGTTACTAAAAGCCAGCTTGACCGTATCATCACTGTCATTCAACAGACGGCCTAATTCGATAATGGCTTTACGTGGCACAATGACACTGTTCTTCTCTGAGACAGCGGTAGCGGTGGTCAAACTGCCTAGAGCAAGACGATGACCATCGGTAGCAACGGCACGTAGGGTGGTGTCTTCACGCTCCAGTAATAGGCCATTTAAGTAGTAGCGGACATCTTGGCTAGCCATTGCAAAGCTGGTTTCATCAAGTAATGATTTCAACGCTGATTGTGGCACTGAGATCTCATCAATGTAGTTTGCGCCTTCACTGTCAGGGAAATCATCACTGGATAACGTAGCGAGTGAAAAACGACTTTTACCTGCTTTAACTAGCGCTTTACCTTCACTGGCATTAAAGCTGATGGTGGCATTACCTGGGAGTGCTCTGACAATGTCTAAAAACTTACGTGCTGAAACGGTAATCTTACCTTCTTCTTCTACGGCAACCGGAAGGGTAGCGATCATTTCCAGTTCCATATCCGTACTGGTCATCGATAACTGGTCACCTTGGACACGTAACAGCACATTTGACAGGATAGGTAAGGTGGCACGACGCTCAACAATACTGCACACCAGTTGCAGCGGTCGCACTAAAGTATCTTGGCTAACAGTAAATTGCATGATGATAATCTCGGCTTAACTGGAAAGGGTTCGTAATAAATTACGGTAATCTTCAGCAACACGTGGATCGGATTCTTTTAGCTCTACAACTTTGCGCGTCGCATGCAGCACCGTTGTGTGATCACGACCACCAAAAGCATCACCAATTTCTGGCAAGCTGTGGCTGGTTAATTCTTTTGCTAATGCCATCGCGATTTGGCGAGGTCTGGCAATCGAGCGTGTACGTTTTTTTGCTAACAAATCGGACACGCGTATTTTAAAGTATTCCGCGACAGTTTTTTGAATGCTGTCTAATGTGACCAGTTTTTGATGAAGTGCTAGCAAATCTTTTAATGCTTCCTGCGCCATATCGATAGATAGAGGCTGGTTGGTGAAGCGAGAAAAAGCCATGACGCGTTGCAGAGCACCTTCTAAATCACGGACATTCGATTTGATGCGCTTGGCAACAAAAAAAGCCACGTCTTCAGGCAAAGTAATAAGATTTTGCTGCGCTTTTTTGATCAATATAGCCACGCGAGTTTCTAATTCTGGCGGTTCAATCGCCACCGTTAATCCCCAGCCTAGCCGTGATTGCAGCCGTTCATCTAGGTTTTCAACTTCTTTTGGAAAACGATCGCATGTGAGAATGATTTGGCGTTGGCCTTCAAGCAGGCTGTTAAATGTATAAAAGAACTCTTCTTGTGAACGCTCTTTTTTAGCAAAAAATTGGATGTCGTCGATGAGTAATGCATCAGCACTGCGGTAATGATTTTTAAACTGATCAATTACGTTATTGCGCAGGGCGGTGATCATGTCTTGCACAAAACGCTCAGAAGAAAGGTAAATGACCCGAGCTTTTGGATTGTTTTGTTTGATTTTATTACCCACCGCGAGCATGAGATGAGTTTTACCTAAGCCTGTACCACCATATAAAAACAGTGGGTTATAGCCACTTGTGCCAGGCGCTTCAGCGACATGTAACGAAGCGGCTCGTGCAATTTGGTTGGATTTGCCTTCGACATAATTGTCAAACGTAAATAAAGGATTCATTGGACTGCCAATAGCCGGCTCAGCCTTAGCTATTGACGCTTTTTTATCTGAGTTACTTGGACCTTCATCATTAGATGACGTGTTGGATGGCGGAGGTGTGGGCCGTTTTGGTCGTTCGACTACAGCTGATTCGACAGTACCCACTTCAATGCTAATATCAGTGATAACGCCACCAGTGATTTGCTTGAGAAGTACATTGATTTTCTGTTCTAGTTGTTCTTGTACCCACGCTTTGACGTATGGATTGGGCGCAAGTAAGCGTAAACTTTCTTCAGTCTCGATGGCTTGCAAGGGTCGTAGCCAAGTATTCAGCTGCTGTGCCGACAGATCACCTTCAAGATGGGACAGACATTTTTCCCAAAGGGGTGATGACACATTAACTCCTTGATTTTAATAGGTTTAGTAAAATTTTGAGGTCGGCGAGACGCTCACTATCTAAAATAGTATAACTGCCAACACGAGAGGACTAAAGTTATCCTTATGTCGACTTTTTGGCAAGTAAAATAACTTTCCTGATTATAAAGTCGCTCTAGTTTGACTTGCGTGTAGGTAAAACTTTATAATCCCGTGTCTTTGTCTCGGCGGTTATCTGCTGTTAGCACCGCAGACAGCTATAAATAACCATTATTTTCGGAGATTGGTGAAGTGAAAAGAACTTTTCAGCCTAGTAATTTGAAGCGCAAACGTACCCATGGTTTCCGCGCACGTATGAAAACTGTTGGTGGCCGTCGCGTAATTAACGCTCGCCGTGCTAAAGGTCGCGCAAGACTGTCAGCATAATTTCTCTGAATTTATCAGGGAGACATGACTTGGCAACATTTCGCCGAGCCATGAAAATGACCCGCCCGGGAGAGTTTTCTCGGGTGTTCCGTCAAGGCAAGCGCACAGGTGGTGGTGGTTTGACGGTTTTAACGGTTGAAAACTCAGTAGGACATCCAAGACTGGGTTTAGCTATAGCAAAAAAGCACATTAAACATGCTCATGAGCGCAACCGACTGAAGCGGATTATTCGCGAATCCTTTCGCAACAATCAATCCGCTTTATCAAATATAGACATTGTGGTGCTGTCGCGGCCTGGAGTCACTAATCGTGACAGCGCAGCATTATGGGCGGCATTGGAGCGACATTGGTTAACCGTGGTGGCACAATGGAAAAAATCTTAATTACCCTCGTTCGAGGATATAGACTTTTTTTGAGCCCAATCATGGGAATGCATTGTCGTTTTCAACCAACTTGCTCACATTACATGATAGAAGCTATCGAACGCCATGGTGCTATTTCTGGTACATGGTTAGGTTTGCGTCGTATATCACGCTGTCATCCTTGGCATGAGGGTGGCCTTGATCCTGTTCCTGAACTAAAAACAAAGAATCACAATGGATAATCTTAGAACCCTTTTTATCTTCGGTTTGTTAGTTGTTTCCCTTTTATTGTGGGAAGCTTGGCAAAATGACTATGTGCGTCCTCAACAAGCGGCTAATTCGCCCGCTGCCACGGAAACCACCACTAACGCTGCTGTAAATAATGGTGATTTACCCGAATTGCCTAGTACTCCTGCCGCACAAAATTTACCTGATGTACCTGACTCAGCTGCACCTCAGGCTGTTAATCAAATCATCACAATCAAAACGGATGTAATCGATGCGAAGTTATCGACTCAAGGTGGTGATATTCAAGATTTGGCTTTACTTAATTACCCTGTAAGTTCTGACCAGCCGGACAATCCTGTTCATTTCTTGAGCAATAAACCAGATGAGTTTTTTGTCTCACAGTCTGGTCTTCGTTCTAACAAAGATGCTCCGACGCATTATTCAATATACCGTGCAGATAACTCACATTACGAGTTACAAGCAGGTCAAGATGAAATAAAAGTTCCACTCTATTGGGAAAATGACGCCGGTGTTAAGGTTATTAAAACCTATACCTTCAAACGTGATAGCTATGTTGTTGATGTTGATTATCAAGTGATTAACAATAGTGCTGATATCTTTTCTGCCTACCCATATGCACAGTTTAATCGTAATAAAAAAGCGGAAGGTTCACGCTTCATTTATACCTACACAGGGCCAGTATTTTCCAGCCAAGGTAATGAATACGAGAAGGTAAAGTTTGACGATTTAGATGATAAACCCTTCAGTCTAAACGTTACTGATGGCTGGGCAGCCATGATTGAACATTATTTTGTCGCTGCTGTTGTACCTTCTGATGAAACTTCAGAGAAAACCTTCTATGCGAAAGCACTAGACGGTGGTAATTATACAACGGGTATCAGGTTGCCGGCTTTATCGGTGACGACTGGCGGTGAAGCTAATACAAACTACGAGTTGTACTTAGGTCCGAAAAAGCATGATCGACTAGAAAAAGTCGCAACAAACCTTCAGTTAACAGTAGATTATGGCATCTTCACTATCATTTCAGAGCCTCTTTTCTGGATCATGGAATGGTTACATAAGCTGACAGGCAACTGGGGTTGGTCAATTGTTTTATTGACGGTATTGATTAAGTTAGTGTTTTTCAAACTGTCTGCAACAAGCTACCGCTCAATGGCTGCAATGCGTAAGTTAACGCCAAAATTGGCAAGCTTGAAAGAGCGCTATGGTGACGATAAGCAGAAGTTTAATAAAGCCATGATGGATCTCTATCGCACAGAGAAAATTAATCCGCTCGGTGGTTGTTTACCTATTCTTGTACAAATGCCTGTGTTCTTATCATTTTACTGGGTATTAGTGGAAAGTATTGAATTGCGTCAGGCCGACTTCATCTTTTGGCTGAACGATCTGACGGCGATGGATCCTTACTTTATTTTGCCTGTATTATTTGGTCTATCAATGTGGTTCCAGCAAACATTAAATCCTGCTCCACAAGATCCTGCTCAGGCTATGGTAATGAAGTTCTTTCCTCTTGTATTTACCGTTTTCTTCGCCTTTTTCCCATCGGGTCTGGTGTTGTACTGGGTCGTCAATAATATTTTGTCGATTGCACAACAGTGGTACATCACTCGTAAGATGGATGCACTGTAAACCCAGCAGTTGATGGATACGATTGTTGCAGTTGCCACCGCACCAGGTCGCGGTGGTGTCGGTGTCGTCAGAATTTCAGGTAAAGGCTGTGTGGGTATTGTTACGGCGATATGCGGCAGTTTACCCATTCCACGTTATGCTAAGTTCAGTCATTTTCGTGATGTCGATCAAGACATCATTGATAGTGGAATTGCGTTATATTTCCCTGGGCCCGCCTCATTTACAGGTGAGGATGTAGTAGAGCTTCAAGGCCATGGTAGTCCTTTGGTAATGGCTAAATTATGTCAACGAGCCATTGACCTCGGTGCAAGAATGGCTCGTCCAGGCGAATTCTCTGAACGCGCGTTCTTAAATAATAAAATGGATTTGGCTCAGGCCGAAGCGGTAGCTGATTTAATCGAAAGTTCGACAGAAGAAGCTGCTAAGAGTGCTATGCGTTCACTGCAAGGTGACTTTTCTAAGCGCATCAATAATTTCCTTGAAGAGCTCACTCATTTACGCATGTATGTTGAGGCCTCGATAGATTTTAGTGATGAAGAAATTGATTTTCTCGCTGAAGCCCAAGTCGATAAGCAATTACAAGACCTACTCAGCACCCTTGATGGTATTACAGGTTCAGCGAAACAAGGCCGCTTGTTGCGTGATGGTATTAGTGTTGTGTTAGCGGGACAGCCAAATGCCGGTAAATCTAGCCTGCACAATCAGCTAGCTGGACATGATGCCGCTATCGTCACAGATGTCGCAGGTACAACGCGTGACGTACTCCGGGAACAGATTCATCTTGGTGGCATGCCGCTTCGTATTTCTGATACTGCTGGTTTACACGATCAGACGGATGATATTGTTGAGCTGGAAGGTATACGCCGTACACAGAATGAAATTGCCATGGCGGATCATATTCTGCTGCTAATTGACGACAGTCATGGGGTGACCACACAAGACAGAAAAATTCTTTCTGAATTGCCTAAAGATAAACCTCTGACAATAGTGCGAAACAAGATTGATCAAAGTGGTCATGAGGTAGAGGCAACACATGAAGAGGGTTATCCCACTTTGTACTTATCGGCAAAGCAAGGTGATGGTCTAGACCTACTCAAAAAGCACCTCTTTGAGGCAGTCGGATATCATCCTGAAGAAGAGGGTGTATTTATCGCCCGTCGTCGTCATTTAGATGCTCTTTCTAGGGCCAGGCAGGCAATCGCTAGCGGATATGATTGCCTAGAAGGAATGGGGGCTGGAGAATTATTAGCCGAGGAGTTACGCCAAGCGCAAAATGCCTTGGGCGAGATAACTGGTACCTTTACCAATGAAGACCTCCTCGATCATATCTTCTCCAGTTTCTGTATCGGAAAATAAAATTTAAATCACACTGATTATTCTCCAATGAGTCTGATGAACAGTGTGAATTATCTGCTGGGCCTTAAGCAAGGACATAGCGAGGCGAGGTCGTAGCGAGCTGAGTGTCAAATTGACAATCACACACATTAAATTGGCTAGTCAGGCACGTATTTTTTCCAATTGTTACTGCATTTGTTTAACATCTCATATCATTCATAAATACACAGGCAATTCAGCTGGTATGTGTTGTTCCATTCGAAGTATTCGATCATAGAAAATTTTCAATTTAATAGGTTTTTGCACCAAATTTAGGTACCGATGCCTGATTTTTTATCTTGTTAATGTACTGAGTTTGACAGCACTCAGCTTCTCACTTAACTTCAAATAAATTCACTCTTCATAATAGGTTGGGCAGCCATGGCATTTCTTTCACATTGGGTATCCGTTCTATCTGGCTGGGTTTGGGGGCCACCCATGCTCATTCTATTAGTGGGAACAGGTCTTTACCTCACGTTTATCCTAAAAGGTTTACAGTTTCGAGCATTAGGCCATGCATTAAAACTTGTCTTCCATAAGGAAGATAAAGCCAATGGTGATATAAGCCATTTTGCCGCATTGATGACGGCGCTAGCGGCTACGGTAGGTATTGGTAATATTGTTGGAGTGGCAACCGCTATTTCACTGGGTGGTCCAGGTGCCGTATTTTGGATGTGGGTAACTGGCTTAGTTGGAATGGCGACAAAGTATGCGGAAGCGATGCTCGCGGTTAAGTATCGTGAAGAGGGCGAGAATGGCATGCGCGGTGGCCCAATGTATTATATTTCTAAAGGGGTAGGATTACCGTGGCTGGGTAGTTTGTTTGCGATTTTTACTGTTGGCGCCGCTTTTGGTATTGGCAATATGACACAGGCTAATTCTGCAGCAGCGGCGGTACAACAGGTATTTGGTGTGGAAACGGTTACTACCGGAATTATCCTGATGGTGTTAACCGGCTTAGTGCTTATCGGAGGAATTCGTTCAATCGGCCGTTTTACTTCAATGTTAGTTCCTATCATGATTGTGGCTTATTTAGGGGCGGCAATTGTTGTTATTGCCATGAATATTGAAGAGGTACCTTCGGCATTTCATTTGATTTTCTGGCACGCCTTTAATCCGATAGCTGCTGGAGGTGGTTTTGCTGGCGCGGCTGTCGCTGCCGCAATTCGTTATGGTGTGGCGCGTGGTGTATTTTCAAATGAATCTGGGTTGGGGTCAGCGCCTATTGCAGCGGCAGCGGCACGAACTAATGATCCAGTGAAACAAGCGCTGGTATCAATGACACAGACCTTCATAGATACGTTGGTTGTCTGTACTGCAACAGCGTTGGTGATATTGACGGCAACAGCATGGCAGGATGGTGTTAAGGCGAATATTTTAACCAGCGTTAGCTTTGCAGAGACTCTAGGTGTGACGGGTACTTATATCGTCGCTGTAGCAACAGCTTTATTTGCTTTTTCCACCTTAATTGGTTGGAGTTATTATGGTGAAAAAGCACTAGAATATTTATTGGGTGAGAAAGCTATTATTGTATTTAGAGTCGTGTTTGTTGCAGCCGTTATTATTGGCGCCACTAGAGAGCTAAAATTTGTTTGGGACTTTTCTGATCTAATGAATGGTTTGATGGCAATTCCTAATCTTATTGGCATCTTATTACTTTCGAAAGTGGTCAAAGAAGAAAGTCAGCGTTATTTCAATATGAAATGAACGAATATCTGATAAATGGTCATAGTAGATATGGTTTTATAATTTAAGGAGAAATCAATGAGTCGTCATTTTGACAACGCAGAAGGTTTAAGTGAAAAGCATGATCCGGCCACGCATGAGTTTGTATTTAATCAGACAATGTTCCGAATCAAAGAGCCAAAACGCACGTTAGCATTTTATACGGAAGTGATGGGGATGACCTTAGTCAAGCGCTTTGACTTTCCAGAAATGAAATTTACCCTATATTTTTTGGCGGCATTATCACCTGAGCAGGCTAAAGGTATTTCTACAGACAATGATGAAAGAATTACCCAAACATTTGCTATGCCAGCCATGTTGGAGTTAACACATAACTGGGGGGATGAAGAC
Organism: Methylophaga thalassica; assembly: GCA_011052985.1. GTDB lineage: Bacteria > Pseudomonadota > Gammaproteobacteria > Nitrosococcales > Methylophagaceae > Methylophaga > Methylophaga aminisulfidivorans_A. Next base: position 3,660 of record DRHY01000294.1, on the reverse strand, counting down.
AACGATGAAGTGAGTTATCACAATGGTAATAGTGAGCCACGAGGTTTTGGTCACATTGGTTTTGCCGTACCTGATATTGATGAGGCTTGTGCTCGCTTTGAAACGTTTGGAGTGCCTTTTGTTAAGAAACCTAATGATGGCAAAATGAAAGGAATTGCCTTTATCCAAGACCCAGATGGTTACTGGATAGAGATTTTTACGCCACAGCGTCAACCAGCATTACTGAAAGACCATCTGGCCTAAATCTTTGTCATAAAAAAGGGGCTTATGCCCCTTTTTTTGTTTCTGGCCTATGGTTTAGGGCCCAGCAGGAACCAGAGAATAAAGCCCACTAGCGGGAACAGTAGAATGAGTAAAATCCATAGGATTTTTGCACCACCTCCAGCAGAACTATTTGCAACTTGGATAATGGCCCAAATAAGAATAACTAACCATATTAAGCCTAAAATACCACCGACTTGTAAATCCATTTCATCCCCTTACGTTATTGAAAGATTGGCTTAGCTTAAAACAACTTAACCCAACAACAAAATCATTTTTGCGATTGACCTGTTCGAGTCGATTCATATAGTCCGCCGCCGAGTGACTTATACAAAGTTAGTTGATTACGTAATTGTAGCAACTGGATATCAATTTGACTTAGCTCACTACTAAACATACTGCGTTGAGCATCCAAAACATCAAGGTAACTATCTACACCTGCATCAAACCGATGCTCGGCTAGCTCAAATGAGCGTTTTGTCGAGGCGGTTAAATCATTTTGAGCATTTAACTGTGCATCAAGCGTATCTCGAGCTTCCATTTGATCTCTGACCTCTTTGAATGCTTCTTGAATGACTTGTTGGTAAGACGCTATGTTGATGTCTTTTTCAAGTTTAGCCACATCGAGGTTTGCTTGATTTACACCCCAATCCAACAGCGGTAATGTAAACGCTGGAGCTATTGACCATTGACGACTACCAGACTCTCCCAATTGCGAAGCAGATGTGCCTCCGAAACCTATAGAGGTGGTTAAGCTTATTCGAGGGAAAAAAGCCGCTCTAGCTGCACCAATATTAGCATTAGCTGATTTTAGGGTATGTTCAGCTTGTACAATATCAGGCCGTTTTAACAGCACATCAGAGCTAAGGTTAGAAGGAATATCACGTAAGGCTCTTATCTCAAACCAATCTTGTTGCCATGTGTTTTTATCTAATGTTCGGCCTACTAAAAGCTGCAAGTTAGTAAAATTTTGATTAGCTTGTTGTTCATACTGCGCTTCAGACACTCGAGCCTCATTGAGGGCTGTTTCTGCCTGACGTAGATCAAGTTCTGATGCTAAACCAGCGGTGAAACGCTTATTAATGAGTTCATAGCTCTTTTCTCGTGCTTCACGTGTTTCTAATGATAACTGTTGTTGAGCCTTACTTGATAACCAGCTATACCAAGCATCAGCGACTTGAGAAACCAATGATAACTGCAGACTATCTTTTGCAGCTTTTGAGGCTAAAAATGTTTCTAAAGCGGCTTGTGATAGGCTGTCGATACGCCCAAAAAAGTCTAACTCCCAAGCTGATACGCCTAAGCCGACACTATATACATCAGTCGTCGTTGAGCGATTAATTGTACTGAGATCAGATGGGGTTCTAGAACGAGTCACACTGCCCTCAGCATTTACTGTCGGGAACTGAGCGGCTTTTTTAATGCGATATTGTTGGCGCAATTGTTCAATGGTAAGCGATGAAACCGTTAAGTTTTGATTATTTGCTAAGGCAATAGATATTAATTGCTGAAGTTTTGGATCAAGATAAAAATCTTTCCAGCCAAGATCTGCTACATTCGTCTTATCATCACTCATATTATCCGGAATCGTTATTGACGGTTTTGGCCGAGAATAATTAGGGATGAATGAACAAGCAGAAACACTCAGTATTGCTGCTATGGTGACAGAAAGTATTAGTAATTTCGTCATTGCTATACCTCTTGCTTTTCATCATCTGATGTTGAGCTTTTTCCAAACGAATGGGCAACATTGAACACAACAACAAAAAAGACAGGAATAAAGAATACAGCCAGTAATGTTGCTGTAAATACACCGCCGAATACGCCTGTACCTATCGCGTTTTGGCTACCTGAGCCAGCGCCTGTGGACAAAACCAGTGGTAATACACCTAACATAAAGGCTAAAGATGTCATCACGATGGGGCGTAAACGCATTCTCACCGCTTCCAATGTGGCATCAATTAATGACATGCCATCTTCATACAAGTCCTTAGCAAACTCGACAATAAGAATGGCATTCTTTGATGCTAAACCGATAGTAGTTAATAAGCCGACTTGAAAATACACATCATTAGATAAGCCTCTAAGCATTGTAAAGATGACTGCACCTATAATACCGAGAGGTATGACCATCATGACTGAGAACGGTACTGACCAGCTCTCATATAGTGCTGCAAGGCAGAGGAAAACGATCAGTATTGATAGCCCGTATAGCATAGGAGCTTGTGAACCTGACTGACGTTCCTGTAAGGATTGCCCTGTCCATTCAAAGGAAATACCTTTAGGTAGTTTAGATACCAATTCTTCCATTGCCATCATGGCTTCACCTGAGCTAACACCAGGAGCGCCTTCCCCTTGAATATTAACGGATGAAACGCCGTTATAACGTTCAAGTCTAGGAGAGCCATAGATCCAGTGTCCTTCTGTCAATGAAGCCAATGACACCATTTCATTATTGTCATTTTTGACATACCAATTAGCGACATCTTTCGGCATCATCCGATAAGGGGCATCACCTTGAACGTATACCTTTTTAACACGACCATTATTGATGAAGTCATTAACGTAGGTCGCAGCCCAAGCTGTGTTAAAGGTGCTATTAATTTCAGCTAATGATATGCCATAAGCCGAGGCTTTGGTGTGGTCAACATCCAATTTGAACTGAGGTGTATCTTCCTGACCGTTAGGGCGTACACCACTGAGTCTAGGATCTTGAGCAGCCATTCCAAGCAACTGATTTCTAGCATTCATTAATGCTTCATGTCCTAAACCAGCTACATCTTTTAATTGCAGGTCAAAACCACTGGAATTACCTAATTCGGTAATCGGTGGTGGCACGATAGGGAAAATGAGGGCATTTTTAATCGTGGTAAAAAATCCATAAGCACGACCAGCAATTGCTTGAACTGTTAAGTTCTCACCTGGTCGGTCATCCCAAGGCTTCATGTCGATGAAAGCCATACCATTGTTTTGTCCTGTACCAGCAAAACTAAATCCAATAATAGAGAAGATGGAGTTAACACTGTCTTTTTCTTGATCGAGGTAATAATCTTCAATCTTATTCATGACTTCTGCTGAACGTTGTTTCGAGGCATTTGTTGGCAGGGTCATCAATGTGAACATCGTACCTTGATCTTCCTCCGGCAGAAATGAGGTAGGCAGTTTGGTGAATAATAGGCCTAACACCACAACGATTGCTAAGTAGATAAGCAAATAGCGTCCAGTCCGATGGATCATATGACCAACAGCCCCTTGGTAGCGGTTGGTAGCACGATTGAAATTACGATTAAACCAGCCGAAGAAGCCTTTTTTCTCGTGATGACCCTCTTTCACTGGTTTCAGTAATGTGGCACAGAGGGCCGGGCTCAATGTCAGTGCGACCAGAACAGACAATGCCAT
>DRHY01000293.1 GCA_011052985.1 Methylophaga thalassica | reverse complement strand
GCGCACGACTGGGATCGAGTTGATCCGCCATATGAAGTGCAGCATTGGCATCAGCGTAGTCTAGTGCCACAATAATTCTAGGGGCTGACATCGATTTCTCCTGTAAATTGACTCTGCAGATCCTACCCTAACAGGCACGAAAATTCCCCTATTTCGCCGATAGTAATCATAAAATGCTATTCTTCATCGCGATTTTCGTAGAGATAAAAAGTATGAAGTTTGATTTACTAGCTACTGACGGCGCTGCGCGTCGAGGTCGTCTCACCTTTGAACGTGGTACCGTTGAGACGCCAGCCTTTATGCCGGTTGGAACCTATGGGTCGGTCAAGTCAATGACGCCAGATGATGTCATCAACACTGGCGCTGAAATTATTTTAGGTAATACATTTCATCTAATGTTGAGGCCAGGAACTGACATTATTTCAGCGCATGGCGATTTGCATGACTTTATGCAGTGGCATGGCCCGATTTTAACTGACTCTGGGGGCTTTCAAGTTTTCAGCCTAGGTGACTTGAGAAAGATTACAGAACAAGGTGTCCATTTCAGTTCTCCCGTTAATGGAAATAAAGTGTTTCTTGGGCCTGAGGAGTCGATGGCCGTTCAGCGAGCGCTTGGTAGCGATATTGTGATGATCTTTGATGAATGCACACCATATCCCGCTGATGAAATGACCGCAGCAAAATCAATGGAGTTATCCTTACGTTGGGCCAAGCGTAGTAAAGAGGCGCATGGTAATAATCCATCAGCGCTATTTGGTATTGTTCAGGGGGGTATGCATGAACATTTACGAGATGAATCACTTCAAGGACTAACTGAAATTGGCTTTGACGGTTACGCCATTGGCGGTTTATCTGTTGGTGAGCCAAAAGAAGATATGATTCGAATTCTTGATCATCTGTCTTCAAAAATGCCGGAGGATAAGCCTCATTATTTAATGGGGGTAGGGCGCCCAGAAGATTTGTTAGAAGGTGTGATGCGTGGTGTTGATATGTTCGACTGTGTTATGCCCACACGTAATGCGCGCAATGGCCACCTTTTTGTTCACCAAGGTGTGATTAAGATTCGTAACAGTCGTTTCAAAAACGATACTAAGCCTTTAGATCCTTATTGTGATTGTTATACCTGCCAAAATTACAGTCGAGCGTATTTGCATCACTTAGATAAAACATCTGAAATGCTGGGCCCAAGGCTTAATACCATTCACAACCTGCACTATTATCAGACGTTGATGAGAGGAATTAGGCAAGCAATTGAAAATCAAACACTGGCTCAGTTTGCTAGGGATTTTTATGATTTGCGCGAAACTGAACTGATCTGATTTTGGTCTGTGCTATCAGTATGCTTGTCTGCTGTGGCATAATCGGCTTCTTTTTTCTTGTTGATTTGAGGATTAACGATGGACTTTTTTATCTCTCCTGCTCTTGCAGCAGATACCGCTAGTGCAGCGGGTTCGCCTGGTTTGATGGACTTTGCTTTTCCTATCATTCTATTAGTATTGTTTTACTTCATGCTGATCAGACCTCAGCAAAAACGCGCTAAAGAACACAAAAATATGCAATCAGCATTAGCTAAAGGTGATGAAGTAGTTACTGATGGTGGCCTGATGGGCAAAATCAACGAAATTACTGATAACGCAATTGCCATTCAAATTGCAGACACGGTTGAAGTCAAAGTACGTCGTGAATCAGTCAACGCTGTCTTACCTAAAGGCACATTGAAAAAACTTTAAGCTTAAATTCCGTCCTGAGACGGAATGTGACAGAAGTCAGGAATTACGCATGAATCGATATCCACTGTGGAAAAATATTCTTATCCTTACAGCTCTGCTAATTGCGGGTTTGTATGCACTGCCGAATTTGTATGGTGATGATCCCGCTGTGCAAATTTCTGCTGGACGAACAGCCACAGTGGATTTATCGCTATCAGAAAAGGCGGAAGCCGCACTTAAACAAGCCAATATTGAGTACAAAGGTGTATCGCTTGAGGATGATAAGTTACTGATTAGATTGACGTCAGCTGATGACCAACTAAAAGCTAAAGATGTCCTAAATCAGGCGATTAAAGGTGATTACATTATCGCATTGAATTTGGCCTCGACTACTCCGTCATGGCTAGCCTCACTTGGCGCAGAGCCAATGAATTTAGGTTTAGACTTACGAGGTGGCGTTCACTTTTTAATGGAAGTGGATATGGATGCGGCAATTAAGCAAGCTCTGGATAGTTATGCCAGTGATCTCAGGCTCGCATTGCGTGATGACAAAATTCGTTACAAACAAATCAAAGTAGAAGGTCAAGAGTTTATCGTTGTATTACGAAATACGGCAGATAAAGATAAAGCAGAAAGTATTATTCGCCGAGATATGGGTGATTTGCAGATCAATGAGGGTGATGACACATCAGGCCCGACATTGAGCATGACTATGACAGAGAAAAGTCTACGCGAAACCAAAAATCTTGCTCTCCAGCAAAATATCATCACATTACGAAATCGTATCAATGAGTTAGGGGTAGCTGAGCCTACTGTTCAGCAACAAGGTGATAACCGAATTGTTGTCCAGTTACCAGGTGTACAAGACACGGCACAAGCAAAAAAAATATTGGGCGCAACAGCCACATTAGAATTTCGTTTGGTGGATATCGAGCATGATGTACAAGATGCTGTTAACGGTCGAATTCCACCAAATTCGGTTTTATATTATTCACGCGAGGGGAGACCTTACCTACTGGATAAGCGTGTGATGTTAACGGGTGAGCACATTATTAATGCCGCTTCGACATTAGACGGGCAAACTGGTACCCCTGCAGTATCGGTAACCTTGGATGGCAAGGGCGCACGGGCATTTAGTAATGTAACCGGTGACAATATCGGTAATCCAATGGCCGTGGTCTTTATTGAATCTAAAGCTGAGACTAAGCTTGTAGACGGAAAAGAAGTTAAGGTTCGTCGTCAATTACCTGAAATTATCAATGTCGCCACTATTCGCGATCAATTAAGTAAAAAATTCCAAATCACTGGATTAGACAGTACTACAGAAGCACGTGATCTCGCCTTATTACTCCGTGCAGGAGCTTTAGCAGCACCTATCGAAATTGTGGAAGAGAGAACTGTCGGACCAAGTTTAGGACAAGATAATATCGATCAAGGCTTTGCCTCAGTAATGATTGGCTTTACTTTTGTTTTAGTGTTTATGCTTATTTGGTATCGTTTGTTTGGCCTCGTTGCTAATATTGCGCTTGCAGCAAACCTGATTTTCATTATTGCTCTACTATCAATTCTTCAGGCAACCCTTACGCTACCAGGTATTGCTGGTATCGTACTCACCGTTGGTATGGCGGTGGATGCTAATGTCTTAATATTCGAACGCATTCGTGAAGAATTACGTATTGGGAACAGTCCTCAATCGAGTATCAATGCTGGGTATAGCAAAGCTTTTTCTACAATAGCCGATGCTAATGTAACCACATTGATTGCCGCAATTGTTCTATTCGGTTTTGGAACAGGGTCTATAAAAGGATTCGCTGTGACTTTAGCCTTAGGTATTGTTACTTCTATGTTTACCGCCATTATGGGAACTCGCGCCGTTATCAACTTGATTTATGGTCGTCAACATAAACCTAAGCTTTCAATTTAGGACCCTCACATGCAGTTTTTATCAACACAAACACATATCAAATTCATGTCAAAACGCCACATCGCGGTGGTATTTTCGGCTATTTTAATCATCATCTCGCTTGCTTCGTTGGTCAAACAAGGGCTTAATTTTGGTATCGACTTCACCGGCGGGACGATGATTGAACTTGGTTATAAAGACGCCGTCGATCTTAATCAGGTTCGTAGCCAGTTGAGTAGCGCTGGTTATGAAGATGCGACTGTGCAGAATTTTGGTTCTATTCACGATATCCTTATTCGCTTGCCAGTAATTGATACAAAAAATATGTCACAGCTTAGTAATGAAGTTGTCGCCATGTTGAATACACATACTGATGCTGAAATCGATGTCAGACGTGTAGAGTTCGTCGGTCCACAAGTAGGTGAAGAACTTACCGAGCAGGGCGGTTTAGCGATGCTTTATGCCTTGATTGGCATTTTAATATACGTATCAGTTCGCTTTGAGTATCGCTTTGCAATTGGTTCTGTTGTTGCTCTAATCCACGACGTCATCATTACACTTGGTTTCTTTTCATTATCACGCGTCGAATTTGATCTTACTGTTCTCGCCGCTATCCTGGCGATAATTGGTTATTCCCTGAATGACACTATCGTGGTGTTTGATAGAATTCGTGAGACATTCCTTCGCCAGCGTAAGGGAGAGCCAGAGGAAATCATTGATTCAGCTTTGAATGACACACTCAGTAGAACGTTAATGACCTCTTTCACGACCATTTTGGTTGTCTTAGCTTTATTTATTTTCGGTGGTGATGTCATTCATGCCTTTTCAATGGCACTATTACTAGGTATTGGAGTGGGTACTTATTCGTCTATTTACATCGCCAGTAATACACTATTAGTAATGGGGGTTAGTAAAGAAGATTTATTACCACCAGTAAAAGAAGATGATGAAAATAGAAACTCTGACGGTAGTCAGGTATAAAAAAAGCCCGGTTTAACCGGGCTTTTTTATGAATGAAAACTTTGGTCGTTAAAAATAAGTTCTTTAGTCACCACCACGGCAGTGTGTTTAGAGCGTCGACGTGAGTCAATACTAATAACCTTGCCGCTTAGTTCTGCATCATCTCTAATTTTTGCTTGCTCCACACTCTCTATACTAAGGATGCGAAGCTGACGACAGTCACACTGAAAACTTAAAGATGTCATTAACTCTTCAAGATTTTCTTGTGTTACTTTCATGTTTAAGGCATCAAATTTTATCATCTCTTCAAACCTATCGTTCCCTAATGGTTGTATCGACCGCAGGTTCCCATTCTTGAATATATTGCTTCACGTCGGATGGCTGAAATCAGCCATATGTATTTGATGAACATATATAAGGAATTATTCCTAGAGTATAAGTGATTGTTTTAATGTCACAATAATGACGTTCTACGAACTTTGTTGTAGATAAGCACTCTACTAGAATGAGGAATTTGCTGATTCAATCTCGATGCATATTCTGTATTGTTGAACTCGAAATAATTAAAATTAAAGATGGAGAGAGAATGATAAATATAAAAAAATTAGCCCTACTCATCGTGTTCATCTGGCCGTCAGTATTACTGGCAGAAACGATGGAAGTCACCTTACTCTATGTTGGACCAACAGACAGTCAAGCATGGGCAGGTTCACAGCAAGGTCTTGATGAAGCTAACTTGCAGGGACAGTTTTTAGGTCAAAACTATCAAATCAAATCTGTGACTATGAAAGAGCTCCAAGATCTCCCTGCCAGCAACATGACGGCTATTCTAGTTGATGCTAGTAAAAAGAATGTCTTAAGCTTGGCTCAAGATGCAAAGTATAGTCAGGTACCAATATTTAACCTCACATCAACAGACGATGCCTTAAGAAGTGCTTGTGTACCCAACTTATTCAATATCTTACCAAGTGACCAGATGGATAAAGATGCCATTGCACAGTGGCAAGCAAAAAATCCGGATATAGCTGTTAAGGCTCAAGCATGGCATGAAGACTTCGTTAAGTTTGCAGCCTCACAATTAAATAAACGTTTTAAACGTAATCACAATGTGAACATGACAGATGATGCATGGGCTGGATGGGCATCCGTGAAAATGATCTCTGATACAGTAGCTCGCACTGAGAGTATTAAATCAACCTCACTGTTAGAGCACCTAAAAAATGATCTGTCGTTTGATGGTCAAAAAGGTGATACCGCCACATTCCGTGAAACAGGACAATTGAGACAAATCGTTTTACTTGTCAATGATAAAAATGAAATTGTTGCCGAAGCACCACTTAGAGGTGTTAAAAATGGACTGGACAGTCTTGGTAAAACAACTTGTCAGTAATTAAAAGAGAGAAGGAAGGAAAAATATATGAAGTTTAAAAGTTTATTACTCAGCACTTTAATCATGGCGAGCACTGCTGCGATGGCAGAACCATCACATCGTGTATTTATATCTAATGAGAAAAGTGACTCAGTCAGTGTCATTGATATGAAAACCAATGCTGTGATCAAAACGATTAATGTCGGGGAACGTCCTCGTGGTATAGGTTTATCGCCAGATGGAGATAAACTGTATATAGCTGTCAGCGAAGAAAACGCGATAGCAGTCGTCGATCTGAAAACTCTTCAACTAGAGAAAAAGCTTGATGCAGGCGATGATCCAGAAACATTTGATGTTGCGCCAAACGGCTATATCTATTTATCAAATGAAGATGATGCGCAAGCCAGTGTTATTGATCCAAAATCAGGCAAAGTCATCGAGACTATTCCTGTCGGGATTGAACCAGAGGGCGTAGCTGTATCACCTGATGGTAGCCTTGTTCTAGTAACGAGCGAATCAACCAACATGGTGCATGTGATCGATACTGCAAAACACAAAGTGGTAAAAAATATTCTTGTGGCGGCGCGTCCACGTGGCTTAGCATTTAATAGCGATGGTTCTCTAGCCTATTCAACTAGTGAAGTAGGTAATGAAGTCACGGTAATAGACACCAAATCGTTGTCAATTATCAAGAAAGCATCTATTGACTTGAAGAACTCTAAACCAATGGACATCAAAGTGAGTCCAGATGGAAAAACATTGTATGTCACTACAGGCAGGGGTAATTCTGTGGCTGTGTTGGATGCTGATACATTAGAAATGAAAGCCAATGTGCCTGTCGGTAAACGTGTTTGGGGCTTGGGCATGTCGAAAGATGGGTCTACTTTATATACGGCTGATGGCGTCAGTAGTACTGTTTCTGTCGTTGATACAAAAACCAATAAAGCGATAAAAACCATTGAAGTTGGACAATTCCCATGGGGAGTTGCTGTCGACGATTGATTTGGCATACGACCGTTATTTCAAAAAACCCAGTCATTATGACTGGGTTTTTTTATGGCCAAAGATAAAAAATCTGATTAAATACTTTGATGGATTTAGGTGACACGTTATCATGCCGTGATGATTAAACTCGTTCAGCCTTTTATCTGGTTATGTTTATTTCGTGCTAGCACCTCAGATGTTCCAGCATCTAGATTAGTATTTTACTGCAGCTTATTGTTTTACTTCATTGTAGGTACGTTTGTCAGTCATATTGATAACTCTTGGCGAGTGAGTATTGTAGCGAGTATCAGTGATACGCTCATGTTGCTCTTTGTCGCATGGGGATTATTAAACATTAAAAATTTTCCGAGCCGTTTTTTACAAACTGCAGCGTCTCTAGCAGGAACTGGAGGCTTAATTAGTCTCATTAGCTTACCCATTTTTATGTTATTGAGAGCAGTTGACCCACAACAAGGACAACTTACTAGTGTTGTCTTGTTACTAGTCATAGTCGCTATTTTCTGGAGCCTGTTTGTTACAGCTCATATATTCCGTTATGCATTGGAAATAAGCCCGGCTATGTCAGCTGTTTACACCGTTGCTTACACAATGATGACCTTAGTCGTTGTCGGCTTATCGATTTCTGGAGTGGTTTAAATGCACATTCATATTTTAGGTATATGTGGCACGTTTATGGGGGGATTAGCTTTGTTAGCTCGTGAACTTGGAATGACGGTGAGTGGCTCAGATGCCAATGTCTATCCACCCATGAGTGACCAGCTTAAATCGGCTGGTATTGATGTCAGAGAAGGATATGAATCATCTCACCTTGAACCTGCTCCCGATTTGGTGGTGATGGGTAATGCAATGTCACGTGGCAACCCTGCTGTTGAATACGTCCTCAATAAAGGTCTGCCATACGTGTCTGGACCTCAATGGCTTAACGAACATGTATTACCAGGTAAATGGGTACTTGCTGTTGCTGGGACACACGGGAAAACCACGACAAGTAGCCTGCTTGCATGGATTCTTGAGCATGCTGGAATGTCACCAGGATTTTTGATTGGCGGGGTACCTGATAATTTTGGTGAAACGGCCCGACTAGGGGCAACGCCATTTTTTGTCATTGAAGCTGATGAATATGACACAGCATTTTTTGATAAACGCTCAAAGTTTGTACATTACATGGCGAGAACATTGGTCATAAATAATCTTGAATTTGACCATGCTGACATCTTTGATGATCTTGCCGCCATACAAAAACAATTTCATCATTTGATCAGAACGGTCCCTGAGCAAGGCCTTATTATTTCGCCACAAGAAAAAGCGATCGAACAAGTGTATGCCATGGGATGCTGGACACCACGACAATACATCGGAGCCAATGAAGATTGGCAGGCAACCCTCCAAAAAAATGATGGCAGTGTGTTTGATGTGAGCTATAAAGACCAGTCTAGTACTGTGACATGGGGGATGCTGGGACAACACAATGTTAATAATGCACTAGCAGCCATAGCAGCCGCTCACCACGTAGGTGTTACAGTGGAGCATGCCTGTGAAGCCCTGTCATTGTTTGCTGGGGTCAAGCGCCGGCTTGAATTGAAAGGCGAGATAAATGATATTCGCGTTTATGACGACTTCGCTCACCACCCAACGGCAATTGCGACTACGATCGCAGGATTGAGGGCAAAGATAGGAAATCGTAGGCTCATTGCTGTTCTTGAACCACGTTCAAATACGATGAAAATGGGCGTGCATCAGGAAACGTTAGCTCAGTCACTGATTCAAGCCGATCGTGTTTTATTATTTCAAGATGCCGACTTAAAGTGGAGTTTAAAACAGGTTACCGAAGAATTAGGTGACCACGTATCTGTGTTCGACTCAGTTGATAATATTGTACAAGCACTTGTTAAAGACGCAAAAGCAGGTGATGAAATCGTTGTTATGAGTAACGGCGGCTTTGGTGGAATTCACCAGAAAATTCTGACTGCATTGGAGTCATTGTGATCGATAATACACAGGTAGCATTGGCTATAACTGGTGCTTCAGGAGCCCCATATGCTAAGCGTCTATTGGAGGTTTTGCTACGGCAGGGCATGACGGTGCACTTAATGATATCGACAGCTGGACGAATCGTGCTAGCTGATGAACTTGATTGGAAGTTACCTTCAAGAGCAATAGATGCGCAATCAACATTAGCTAAACAATTTGACTGCTCGGTTGATCAGCTCCATGTCTATGGCGAACAGCAGTGGTCATCGCCACTTGCCAGTGGATCTCATCGAGTACCTACAATGATTGTGTGTCCCTGTACCATGGGGACACTAGCAGCCATAGCCAGTGGTCACAGTGACAACCTAATCAACCGTGCCGCTGATGTGATAATCAAAGAAGATCGCAAACTTATTATGGTGCCAAGGGAAGCCCCGTTCTCTGTTATACATCTAGAGAACATGCTTCGGCTTGCCAAGCTAGGCGTGTGTATCTTACCGCCTAACCCAGGTTTTTATTTTAAACCTAAGGCATTAGAACAAATCGTGGACTTTGTTGTGGCACGAATTTTAGATCAGGCTAAAATTGAGCATGATCTTATGCCTCGTTGGGGCGATTAGCAGCAGGCTAATTTAACTCACGTATAATGCAAATATTAATAGTCAGTCTTTCAGGAAATATATGTCAGATATCGAAATAGCCCAGCAAGCAGCCATGCAAACTATTGCTGACATTGCTGAGCAAAAGTTAGGCATTCATAGCGAGCAACTCGATCCCTATGGGCGATATAAGGCAAAAATCTCTCTGGATGTGATGAACGACTTGGCAGATAAGCCAAATGGAAAGTTGATCTTAGTCACAGCGATTAGTCCAACACCGGCGGGAGAAGGTAAAACCACGACGACTATCGGATTGAGTGATGCGCTGAATCGGATTGGCAAAAAGTCATTGGTGTGTATACGTGAACCTTCAATGGGCCCTTGTTTTGGTATGAAAGGCGGGGCAGCAGGTGGTGGTTATGCTCAAGTCGTACCAATGGAAGACATCAACCTTCACTTTACGGGTGACTTACATGCTATTGCCGCCGCGCATAATTTATTATCGGCCATGTTAGATAATCATATTCACCATGGTAATAGTTTAAATATCGATGCACGGAAAATTGTCTGGCAGCGGGTGGTCGATATGAACGATCGTGCACTCAGAGATATTGTGGTTGGGCTTGGTGGACCGATTAACGGCTTCCCTCGTCAAGAACGATTCGATATTGTTGTCGCATCTGAAGTGATGGCAATCTTTTGCTTGGCAAACTCATTGACGGAGCTGAAACAACAACTCGGTGATATTTTGATTGCATACTCTAGGGATGGTCAGCCCATCTATGCTAAAGACCTCCATGCTCATGGTGCTATGGCAGCACTTTTGAAAGAGGCTATCAAACCAAACTTGGTTCAGACACTAGAAAATAACCCCGCTTTTGTACATGGAGGCCCTTTCGCTAATATTGCGCATGGATGTAATTCGGTCATTGCAACAAAGATGGGCTTAAAGTTGAGCGACTATGTCGTGACTGAAGCCGGTTTTGGTGCAGACTTGGGCGCTGAGAAGTTTATCGATATTAAATGCCGTAAGGCAGGCATTAAGCCCGATTTAGGAGTAATTGTAGCTACCGTTAAAGCGTTGAAATATCACGGTGGAGCAGAATTAAAAACACTTTCTGAGCAGAACCCTGAGGCATTAAAAGCCGGGCTAGCCAATTTAGAACGACACTTATCTAATATGCAAAGTGAATTTGGTTTGAAGTGTGTTGTCGCGATCAATCATTTCATTAATGATACTGATGAAGAAATCAGCCAGATTGAATCTGCTGTTAAACAGATGGGAGCAGAGGCAATCGTAGCTAAGCATTGGGCTTATGGTGGCGAAGGGGCAGAAGTTCTCGCCAATAAAGTGATTGAAATGTTGGAGCAACCATCCACGCCTTGTGACTTTCTTTATGATGACAGCATGCCAATCTGGGACAAAATTACTCAGGTCGCCAAACGTCTATACCACGCAGCAGAAGTGACTGCAGAGAAAAAAATCATCGATAAAATTGCAAGTCTCAATGAGTCTTATGGAGACTTGCCAGTTTGTATGGCTAAAACACCTTATTCCTTCACCAGTGATCCAACAATACGTGGAGCATCAGAAGATCATACCTTAACGGTTCGAGATGTCAGGTTGTCTGCCGGTGCAGGGTTTATTGTTGTTTTGTGTGGTGATGTAATGACAATGCCAGGATTACCAAAACATCCAGCGGCTGAGCGGATTGATATCGACGAACAAGGCAAAATAACCGGACTATTCTAGTTAGAGGCCTCGTTGCTTTTTAATTAAATCGTAAGCCAACTGAATTTCTTTTGTTTTTTCTGTGGCAACATTGATCATATCTTCTGGGACGCCCTGTCCCATTAGTTTATCTGGATGATACTGACTCATTAATTTACGGTAAGCTCGTTTTACTTCTTGATCTGTGCTGTTTTTAGACACACCCAATGCTGTGTAGGCATCATCAATCTCTGAAGCAGAACGAGGACCTGATGAGGATGAGCTATACTGACTGCCACTAGAAAAATTGGCCTGGCTCATAATCATGCTAAGAATACGATTGAACTCTGCTTTGCTATAGCCTAGTTGAGCCGAAACTTGTTCCAAAATGGTCTGCTCTGCAGGATCAAGCTTGCCATCAGCCAAAGCCATCACTGTCAAATAGACCAATAACATTTGTTTCAGATTAAACGTGTTACCACAGTACTGATTAAATTTAACCAAGGTCTCATCGATATTAAAGCCAGCTTCTGCACCACGTTGGAATTGACGAATCGCTTCTTGGCGATGTTCGCCTGACATCCCCAGTTTTTTTATGAACGCTTCAACATGATCGACTTCAACTTGAGAGATGCGTCCATCTGCTTTGGCTAGTTTTCCCATCAATACGAAAGCGG
>DRHY01000292.1 GCA_011052985.1 Methylophaga thalassica | reverse complement strand
GTGTTTAAAAGAGTCTGCCAGTTCATAGATATCCAATAATACGGTAAGTGATAATCAAGCTATTCTAACTGCTGAGTCTGTTTGATAACAGAGACTAATTGAAAGGACTTTCATGGATGAATGTCACGATACATGATTCACACTATAGTTATCTCTATACACTCTCAATTCATTTGGTGACGGTAGTATTGTTGATTGCCAGCTATCACTTACTGCCTTGGTATTTACTGGTGATTCTGTTGTTATTGCTTGTTGTAAATTATTTTTACGTGGCAGTTGAGAGGAGTAGGGAGCAAACGCAGAAATTACCATTACAGCTTTATTTAAATAAAGAACATGATTGGTTTATTGACGACGTTTACAAGAATAAAATAGGGCCACTGAAGCTTGTCTCCAGCATTCAGTTCCCACTTTTTATTATGCTCTACCTATCAACATCCGAAGATAAACAACATCTTCTTATTTTCAGAGACGCGGTGAGTATTGATGACTGGCGAAAACTTAGAGCAGTGCTTCGTGATCCGCAACTTTGGCCTGAATAATAGTTTCCGTGGGTGGTTTGCTCTCATCCGTGTTTGGATAATCTAGAATGTAGTGTAAGCCTCTACTTTCTTTCCGCTTTAATGCCGAACGAATAATTAACTCTGCCACATCGGCAAGATTACGTAACTCAAGCAAATCAGGACTTATATGATGCTGCGCATAATACTCGCGTATTTCGGCTTGAAGTAAGCTAAGGCGTTGCTTGGCTCGGTAAAGACGATCCGTTTTACGAACAATCCCCACATAATTCCACATGCAGCGTCGTAATTCATCCCAGTTGTGGCTAATCGCAACCGCTTCTTTAGCGGGGCGTACCTGGCTGTCATCCCAGTGCGGAACAATGGCACTAATGGTTAGTGGCAATTGCTCTTTAATATCATCGGCGGCGGACTTCGCAAAAACTAAACATTCTAATATTGAATTACTCGCCATACGATTAGCACCATGTAGACCTGTGTGGGCGGTTTCACCAATAGCATAGAGCCCAGGTATATCGGTTCTACCTTTCAAATCTGTCTTGATACCACCACAGGTGTAATGCGCTGCAGGTACAACAGGGATGGCTTGTTTAGTGATATCAATACCGAAGCTCAAACAACGCTTATATATAGTGGGAAAATGCTCTTTGATAAATGTGGCAGGTTTATGGCTAATATCGAGATAAACACAATCATGACCCAACCGTTTCATCTCGTGGTCAATCGCTCTGGCAACGACATCTCTTGGTGCTAACTCTCCCTGAGGGTGGAAGCGATCCATAAAGCGTTCACCATTGGCCAATATCAATCTAGCACCTTCACCTCTGAGTGCTTCACTAATCAAAAATGATTTAGCTTGCGGGTGAAATAAACAGGTTGGGTGAAATTGAATAAATTCCATATTGGCAATTCGACAGCCTGCGCGCCATCCCATTGCTATTCCATCCCCTGTAGACACATCTGGATTACTGGTATAGAGATAAACTTTACCAGCTCCGCCAGTTGCTAAAACGGTGATTGGTGCAATAAGCGTTTTAGTTTCATTGTTTTTTATGTCTAAGACATAACAGCCAAGGGCACGGTTTTCATCTTGCCCAAGGTGCTTACGACTTGTAATCAGGTCAATGCCAATATGGAATGGCAACAATTCAATATTAGGGTGATGTTTAGCTTTGTCTAGGAGTGTTGTTTCTACTTCTCGCCCGGTCGCATCCGCTGAATGGATAATCCGTCGATGACTATGACCACCTTCTTGAGTAAGGTGGTAAGTTTCAGATGTAATACCATCTCGGGTGAATGACACGCCTTGGTCAATCAGCCACTCTATGTTTTCTCTTGCATGTTCGACTGTAAAGCGCACGGTTTTTTCATTGCAGAGTCCTGCACCCGCCTTCAAAGTATCGTCTATATGTGACTGGATTGAATCTGTTTTATCCAATACGACAGAAATACCACCTTGGGCGTATAGTGAGGCACCTTCTTCGAGTTGACCCTTTGAGATAACAGCGACTCTGGCATCATTCGCCATGTGCAAAGCAAGTGTTAGCCCAGCAGTGCCACTTCCAATTATGAGTATGTCGTAATGATGCGTAGTAGTCATGTCGCTTTATATCGGTACAATAGAAGGCTTATTTTGCACTGAATGCGGAACAAAGTTAAATCGATATAGTCAATGATGCTGTAATTAATAAACAATGGCGTGTCGACTCAAGCTGGACAAAAGGATGAATGTAGATCAAGAGCTAGTACGACGCGTACAAGAAGGTGACAAAAAAGCGTTTGATTTGTTGATAATGAAGTATCAACAACGAATCATTCACGTGATCACCGGTTTTGTTCATGACCCTATAGAAGCGATGGATGTGGCGCAAGAAGCCTTCATCAAAGCGTATCGTGCTTTGCCCGGTTTTCGGGGTGATAGCGCGTTTTATACATGGCTATATAGAATTGCAATTAATACATCAAAAAATTACCTGACAGCGGCATCTAGAAGACCGCCAACGTCAGATGTTGATGCGATGGATGCAACAATTTACTTCGATGCTCCAGAGTTGAAGGAATTTGAGACGCCTGAAAGTAGTCTCATGAGTGATGAGCTGCAACAAGCGATTCACGAAGCAATTTCCGAATTACCGGAAGATACAGCAACGGCCATCAAACTGCGGGAGTTTGAGGGAATGAGCTATGAAGAAATTGCACAGGCAATGGACTGTCCTATCGGGACTGTAAGGTCACGTATTTTTCGTGCCAGAGAGGCAATAGATAAACAGGTCAAAGCAGTAATGGGTGGAGAGGAATTATGATGACAATGACACAACAAGAACTGTTGTCTGCATTTGTCGATGGCGAACTTAATGAGCAACAGCTTGATGAGTTACTGGCACTAGTAGATAACAATGACAGTGCCAAATCGAACTTAATGCAGTACCAATTCTCAAGCGATATCATGCATGGCTACGTGACCGGCAAACAACCGCTGGATATTAGTCAATCAATCGCAGAGAAAATAGCTGATGAACCAAATCTGAGCGTGGCTAAATCAAAAACAACTAAGTCTAAAATCATCAGTGTACCTGATTGGTTTTGGAAGCAAACAGCGGGCTTTGCTGTTGCGGCCTCAGTTGGCGCCT
>DRHY01000291.1 GCA_011052985.1 Methylophaga thalassica | reverse complement strand
TTCAACTTGAAGCAGATAAGAGTTGGTCTGAACAATTTAATATTAAAGGCCTGACACTCTTTTTAGATCTCACGCCGACTGGTTTTTCCCTCAGAGGTAAGGCGGTAGAACTAGGTCTTCCAGCCCCTATCGGTATCGTAACCAATCTGGTTGTTGACTGTCCTAAACCGCAGTGGCAGCAGACTACCTATCGCTGTGATCATGGTGAGATATCCTTTGATCACCCGCTTTTAGGTCATCAACACGTTACATTTTCTTTATTGGTAGATGAACAAAACACACTTACTCAACTTACGCTGAATGAACTCAGATTGGGAGAGGGTAAACTTTCCCTAGAGGGAGTAAAACAGGCTGAACAATGGCGAGTCTCGATGGATGGAGAGGCTATTCCAATCAGCAAATTGCAACCTATCATAGCGTCGGTTGCTAATGAAGAGCTGTCTTCATCACTTAATAAATGGCACTATCAAGCGGCATTGACGGCCACTATCGATATAACAGGCAATAGCTCAGAGATACAGTCAGTTAAGGCTGATTGGCAGTCAATCGATACAAATATCAGTAATACCTCAGCCAGCCAAGTTTCAGAAAATCTATCTTTAGAGGGAAATTTATCGCTAAATCTCATCGAGGAAAAATGGCAGTGGAGCACAAATCTAGAGCTGTTCTCTGGACAACTTTACAGTGAACCTGTGTTTTTGGACATGTCTACTGACCCCATAGAACTCAGTGCAAAGGGGATGAGTGATCCTAAATGGCAGACCATTACTGTGACAGATCTTCAATTCAAACAGGGTGATTCTACAAAACTCAGTGGCCAAGTTACGCTTTTGAAAGGGCAGTTAAGCGCATTGAGCATATCGCTGAACGCTGATGATCTAGATTCCTTATATCGTTCCTGGTTACAGCCTTTTCTTCATGGCACTTCTGTGGCTGACTTGACGCTTTCTGGTCGGGGGCATGCCACAATCCAGCAGCACGATGATCAGTATGAGTTAATGACTAAGCTTGATAATGTCGATGTTAACGATAAATTAAATCGTTTTTCATTATCTGGTGTCGACAGCTCTTTAGCATGGAGTAATGCCAAAGAGGGCTATGCAAATACTATTTCATGGCAACACGCTAGAGTGTATGCCATTGATATAGGCAAAGCGCAATTAAACGCAACCTCATTGAAGGCTGGATTTAGCTTATCGGAAAGCACCAGCGTCCCTATTCTGGATGGTGAATTAAATATCAATGCGTTGACAATAGAAAATACTGACAGTGGGCTGCAAGGCCGCTTTGATGGCATCTTGTTGCCCGTGTCAATGCAAAGTTTGACCACTGCATTGGACTGGCCAGAGATGCACGGTAAGTTATCGGGGGTTATCCCTAATGTCAGCTATCAAGATGAACAACTCAAAATTGATGGTGCACTCATGGTTAAAGTTTTTGATGGCACAACGGTGATTCGTGACTTAACGTTAAACAAACCGCTGGGGCTTTTGCCGGAATTATCAGCAAATGTGGATCTCACCTATCTGGATTTAAACTTGATAACCGATACGTTTGATGTCGGGAATATTACTGGCCGCGTATCGGGGTATATTCATCAATTACGACTATTGAATTGGCAGCCAATACAGTTTGATTCAATGATAGCCACATCAGAAGACAATCCAGGTAAGCGTATGATTAGTCAACGTGCCGTTGATAATCTGACACAAGTAGGCGGTGGTGCTAGTGGTCTGATTTCTCGTAGTTTTTTACGTTTTTTCGATGACTTTTCATACCGGCGATTAGGTATCAAGTGTCGATTACAGAATGGTGTATGTCATATGTCTGGTGTTAAACAGGCAGATCAAGGGTTTTATATCGTACAAGGTGGCGGCGGATTACCGCCATGGATTGATGTGATTGGCTATACTCGTGATGTGGATTGGAATGAGTTGCTTGAAAGAATTAAAGCAGTTCAAGATAGTCCGGGTCCAGTTATTGAATAAAAGGGGATATCAATGAAATGTTTCAAATGGTTAGTGAGTTCATTTACCGGACTATTATTGGTGTCCTGCGTCACCATCAATATTTATTTTCCAGCTGCGGCAGCAGAAAAAGCGGCAGATAAAATCATTGAAGATGTCTGGGGAACGCAACAAAACAATCAGACTGATAGTTCAGCCGCAGATGATAAACAGTCAGCAATTGAGCCAACGTCTCAGCAGAATTTAGCGATGGGTATACTGAATTGGCTGATTCCTCCTGCAGAAGCGGCTGGCGCCAACATCAATATTAACTCTCCTGCCATTAATGCGCTTCAATCAGCCATGAAACAAAGGCATGAGCAATTAAAGACATATTATGAGAATGGTGCTATCGGCCTTACTGAAAATGGCTTTATCACCATGCGAGATGCAAAAGTGGTGAGCTTAAAAGATAGGAATAGCGTAAGCGGTCTTATCACAGATGAAAATGCAGACAGAAAAGCCCTCTATGCTGAAATTGCTAAAGCCAATGGTCACCCAGAATGGGAGGC
>DRHY01000290.1 GCA_011052985.1 Methylophaga thalassica | reverse complement strand
CAAAAGCTGGGCATTGGCACCAGCTTATGATTTAGCCTATAGCTACAAACCGGGTAGTAAATGGGTGAATAGTCACTGGATGAGTTTGAATGGTAAACGAGACAACTTTAGTCGAGAGGATTTTTATTCGTTGGAACGCGTCAGTCTATTATTCACCAAACACTACATAGACCGTGTTTTGGATGAAATCATCGAAAAGGTCTCACAATGGGCGGTGCTTGCAACGGAACACGAGGTGCCAACATCATTGATTGACGAGGTCGCATCGAACTTGAGGTTACAGCTTTGATCGTGTTGAACTTCTCAACAAATAATAAGGTAGGCAAGCATGTCTGATTTGAATGACCCTAGAGTTTTATTCGCTGCAGAGCGAACCTTACTGGCCTGGAATCGAACTAGTTTGGCATTGATCGCCTTTGGTTTTGTTATCGAGCGGGCGGGGATGATACTGGCCTTGATGCAAGGGCAGGATATGCCACACCATGCTTCTCCAACCTTTATTCTAGGTATTGCTTTCATTATGTTGGGTGCGTTATCTGCACTCATATCGTCATATCAATATGGCAGTGTGTTGAAACAGTTGAGTGAAGAAGAAATCCCTCAGGGTTATAAGGCTCGTTGGGGGATGTTAGTTAATCTCATCGTTGCTCTACTAAGTCTGATCTTGGCCATTTCATTATTTAATCTACAGAGTTAATTATGTTAATCATTAAATCGATATCAGCTTTAATCCTGTTCTTACTGTGCTCTAGCCTTTATGCCAATAATCTATGTCAGTCTGGTGAAGTGGTGGCATTTTCTTGTGATATTCGCTCCAAATCCGTCTCGGTGTGTGTGGCTGATGAAGATAATCTGGTTTATCGTTTCGGTAAAATGAATGCCACTGAGTTGACGTTACATGCGCCCGTTTTTTTTAGCTCTACAGGATACAGTGGTGGCGGGGAAGGACGATTGAGATTTCCAAATGGACGTTATGATTACGTGGTTTATTCAGGTATCACTAACGGTGAATGGTTGGATAAAGCGACAGGCTTACGAGAGAAGGTGGAGTTTGCAGGTATTCTTGTGCTCAAAGATAAACATCTTCTATCCGACCTAAAATGTACGGCGTTTGATGATAAATCCTTTATTCATGACATACCACAACATAAGCAAGAGCCGTTTGTTCATTACGACTAGTGTCTCAATATGGTGACTGTCCAAGCAGAGCGGGGGGAGTATTAAGCAATACTAAACCTTGGTGAGGTAATGAAAAAAGCCCCAGCCATAATAATAAAGCTGGGGCTTTAACTTCTTCAATCTTTACAAGGGATAATGCAGCGTTACAACCCTAGTTTTTTATGTTCGCCCATCATTTCAGGTTCTACTTTGCCATCGGTAAATAGTTTATAGAGGCCTTTAATACTAGGATCTGAAACCCACACCTCAGCATCATCTAATTCAAATCTCATCATCAATAACGATGGATCATCTCGGCCCTCGTCATACCATGATGCCGCCATGTTGGACCAATACTTATCAACAATAGCTTTGTCCGTTTCTGGAACAAGGGTCCCTCTAATTGAGGCAAACACCTTGTGATCTTTGCTCATGAAACTCGCTTTGGCTGGTCCACCTTCAGCAATACGGTTCGTTTTTGTAGTGTAGAACCAAAACTCACTGTCGGCATCCTTATCTAACTGTGCTGTCATTGGTTCGCTGTGCTGGAGTGTGTTGTTGAGACTAACCATCAAAAATGGGCTATCACTCATCGCATCCCACATTGTTTTTCGTATATTTTTACTCATAAATTGTCTTACTCCTTTGACATTGCAGTAGATTGACCATAACAGGCTAACCGTGTCGCCTCTGTGAAATGCAAAATATTGACTAACACTAACGGTGAATTTTAGACGGCATTTCATCACACACTCTGTATGACACAGCTACCAAGTTTAAGATTCGTAAATTTATGTAAAAGTCAGCTTGGACATGATGAATAACTAACGTGTTGGGTTCGATGACATAGGTTAAATGCTCATCTAAGAAAAGACGGTTAATTATTGAGACAAGCGATTATTACTTAGTCTTCACATGAAAAATACGAATACAACATTAGACTTCTGTGAACTTTTTCACAAAAATAATTTCGTACCTATCCCGTATCCTACAAACTCAGGAGGATGTATATGAGTAGTTTATTTAATCCCGTCATGATGGGCAGTGTTGAGTTAAAAAACAGAGTCTTAATGGCACCGTTAACTCGAAATAGAGCACATGACGATACAGATATTCCACATGATTTGGCGATCGAATACTATTCACAGCGAGCTTCTGCAGGGCTCATCATTGCCGAAGGCACACAAGTCAGCAAGCTAGGTAAAGGTTACATCAAAACACCTGGTATTTATTCAGCTGAGCAAGTTGACAAATGGAAAGAAATTACCGATGCGGTTCACAAACAAGGCGGTAAAATTTTTTTACAGCTGTGGCATGTAGGAAGGATCAGTCACACCTCTGTGCTACCTGAAAATGAAAAGCCACTTGCACCGTCCGCTCTGAGAGCAGAAGCGCAAACTTTTGTGAACGGCAAAATGGTAGACGTATCTGAGCCCCGTGAAATGACGACAGATGATATTGATGAGCTTATCTCACAATACAAAACAGCTGCGATAAATGCAGATAAAGCAGGCTTTGATGGCGTCGAAATCCATGCGGCTAATGGCTATCTTCTAAACCAGTTTATCTGCGATAGCAGTAATCATCGTACCGATAATTATGGTGGATCTGTTGGCAATAGAATACGAATCGTCAATCAAGTAATTGAAGCCATACTAGAGGTATTAGAGCCTGGTAAAGTGGGAATTCGTCTCTCCCCAACGGGTCAATTTAATGATGTGAACGACTCTGATCCCCTAAAAACTTACACAGCCGTTATTAACAATTTGAATCATTACAAACTCGCTTATGTTCATATTGTTGAACGTTTCCCCGGTGTTGAGGTAAGCAATAAAGATTTACACATACTCAAGACCTTAATTGCACAGTGGGAAGGATTTTATATCGCTAACGGCGACTACAATTCGATTACTGCACAAGATGCGATTGAGAGTGGTCGTGCGGATGCAGTGGCCTTTGGACGTCAGTACATCGCGAATCCTGACTTAATGGAGCGTCTCAAATTAGGTGCAGCTTTAAACACGCCTGACCAAAATACTTTCTATGGTGGTGGGGCTGAAGGGTATACCGATTATCCCTTTATGGAGGATGCTCGTTAATTTTCAATCTGTACGTAGACCTAGTTTCTTAATTTATAAAGGACAAACATGACACAAGCAGAATTGAAAAAAACCACTATATCTCGTCAGACAATTGATACCTATAATCCTGCTACAGAAGAGGTGTATAAAACCTACTATATGCACACCAAGCAGGAAGCAGAAGCGTTAGTTGATAGCTCTCACAAGGTTTTCAAAGAGTGGAGAAAAACCTCACTAGAACAACGTGCCAGCATCATCAAAAAAATCGCTGAATTACTACGTCGAGACAAATCAGACTTAGCTCAGATGATGGCAAAGCAAATGGGAAAACCCTTAGCACTGGGGGAAGGTGAAGCCGAACAGTGTGCTGCTATTTGTGAATATAGCGCTGAGCATGGCATTGACGCGTTAGCTGATGAAGAGCGCGAAATTTCTGCAGGTAAAAAAGGCATTATTACGTATCAGCCGGAAGGCGTGATCTTAGGCATGCAGCCATGGAACTTTCCACTCTATCAATGTATTCGTTATAGCATTGCTGTGATTATGGCGGGTAATACTACGGTGTTTAAGCATGATGAGTCTTGCTT
>DRHY01000289.1 GCA_011052985.1 Methylophaga thalassica | reverse complement strand
GAAAACTCAACAGATGGTTTGGGTGCAGTTGGTGCATACAAATCACTGTCTAGCTGGACAAACTTGGGCGGTATCTTGAGCGTATTTAGCTTGTAAGACCGCGTTAGATTTTTACTAATCTAACTCAGCAAAATAAAAGGGCCCGCCATCGTTGATGTCGGGCCTTTTTTATTGCCGTAAAAAAAGATGTAAAAACGGGATATTTATCCGTCAACTAATCAGGAAAATCCTGAACGGCAAGGCGAGGAATCCTGACGCTTATATATGATGGTGGCTGTAATATCACATTTGTCTTACGAATAGCTCGTCAGACATTAATTTATAACTAATTTGAGAGGATATAATTATGTGGACTAAACCTGAATATTCAGACATGC
Source organism: Methylophaga thalassica (assembly GCA_011052985.1). Classification (GTDB taxonomy): domain Bacteria; phylum Pseudomonadota; class Gammaproteobacteria; order Nitrosococcales; family Methylophagaceae; genus Methylophaga; species Methylophaga aminisulfidivorans_A. The sequence goes on along the minus strand of DRHY01000289.1, from coordinate 4,223 downwards.
GTTTTGGTTTTGAAGTAACCATGTACATCTGCAACCGTTAATATCGGTTTAGCTGTACGCTCGGGACTCTAAAGTCCCGAGCAACATTAAACCAGAAAAAGTTTTTTAAGTTTTTTGTGGTTTGATTTTTCACTAAAGGATTCCTATGTTAGTACATGTTTTAGGCTCAGGAGCCGGTGGTGGTTTTCCACAATGGAACTGCAACTGTGTTAACTGCAAAGGTGTGAGAGAGGGAACGGTAAATGCTCTTCCCAGAACACAATCATCTATTGCAATCAGTGCAAATGGCGATGATTGGATTTTGTTCAACGCATCACCAGACATTAAAAAACAGCTAGACGATTTTTCTGCTATCCAGCCTGCACGACATGTTAGAGATACGGCGATTAGTGCGATAGTCATCACCGATGCTCAAATTGACCATGCAACAGGTATGTTGACGCTTAGAGAGCACAATAAACCTTGGGAAGTCTACACAACGAAAGCGGTTCATGATGACCTCACCACAGGCTTTCCGGTGTTTAGCATTTTAGGTCACTTCCGTGGCATCAATCACCATGAAATTGCTACCGATGAATCCAGCTTCACTATACCGACAGCTCCAGGTTTAGTTTTCACAGCCGTGCCCTTGAAAAGCGAAGCGCCACCGTATTCCCCTCATCGTCACAACACTGTGCCCGGTGACAATATCGGTATGAATATTCACGACACAAAAACAGGTAAAACACTATTTTATGCACCCGGTCTAGGTGTTGCTGAGCCGCATGTGTTGGATTATATGAGTAAAGCAGATTGTGTACTTGTTGATGGTACCGTGTGGACAGATGATGAAATGGCTAATGAGGGTATCAGTGATAAACGTGCCCAAGAGATGGGGCACCTAGACCAATCTAGTAAGGGTGGCATCATGGATATTCTCAAGAGTATGGCAAAACCGCGTAAATTTTTGATTCACATTAACAATACAAATCCAATATTGAACGAAGATTCGCCCCAACGAAAACAGCTTGAAGCCGCGGGTATTGAAGTGTCTTTCGATGGTATGGATTTGGAACTATAAAAATAAAAAAGTTAAGAGGAACATTACTCATGTCAGCTAAGCCAGAACCATGGTCAAAAGAAGAGTTTGAACAAAAATTACGTGATAAAGAAGCCCTTTATCATATTAATCATCCTTTTCATAAATTAATGCACGCTGGTAAGTTAAACCAAAAACAAGTTCAAGGTTGGGTTGCCAATCGTTTTTACTATCAGACAGCGATACCTATCAAAGACGCCGCCATCATGGCGAACTGTGATGATGCAGAAGTTCGTAAACATTGGGTTCAACGTATTCTTGACCATGATGGATTTGATGGTGCTGAAGGCGGGATTGAAGCGTGGTTGCAACTCGGTGAGTCAGTTGGCTTAACGCGTGCAGAACTTGAATCGCATGAACATGTTTTGCCAGGAGTGAGATTTGCAATTGATGCCTATGTGAACTTTGCCAGAAGAGCACCATGGCAAGAAGCCGCTGGCTCATCTTTAACAGAATTATTTGCCCCAAAAATCCATAAAGCCCGTTTAGATAACTGGCCTGAACTTTACCCATGGATTGATGAGCGTGGCTACCGCTATTTCCGTAAACGATTAAGCGAAGCCAGACGCGATGTCGAGCATGGCTTACAGATTACGCTCGATTACTGTGATACTAGAGAGAAGCAACAACGTGCTGTAGATTTGTTGCAATTCAAACTCGATATTTTATGGACAATGCTAGATTCAATGTGGATGGCGTATATTGAAGAACGTCCACCTTATTATATGGAAGTTGAAAAATGACCCAAGGCGTATTTAACGCAGAAAGTGTACCTGTGCTTGCATTAGGATATCGATTCCAGTGGGAACCAGCCCAAGACTGTAATGTGCTGCTGTACCCAGAGGGAATGGTTAAACTCAATCCAGCTGCTGGTGAAATCCTAAAACGCATTAGTGAAAAAAAACAAACCGTAGGCGAACTTATCGCTGAATTAAAAGAAGCCTTTAATGGCGCTGATTTAGACGATGACGTCTATCAGTTTTTGGAGGAAGCTCATGACAACGACTGGATCAGAGCAGAATAAAGCACCGGGTAGCACTGGTGGTGCGGTAGGCATGAATGTTCGCGATAGTATTCGCCAACCCTTATGGCTTTTAGCTGAATTGACATATGCTTGTCCACTGCAATGCCCTTACTGTTCAAACCCCATGGATTTTGCGAATGTTAAGAAAGAACTGACCACTGAAGAGTGGATTGAAGTCTTTCGCCAAGCGCGTGCGATGGGGGCAACACAGTTAGGTTTATCAGGTGGTGAACCTCTTACACGACCTGATTTAATAGAGCTGATTCGTGAAGCCAGAAATATGGGCTTCTATACCAACTTGATTACCTCTGGTGTGGGCTTAAACGCAGATAAAGCGAAAGAATTCAAAGAAGCAGGCTTAGATCACATTCAAGTCAGTTTCCAAGCCAGCTCTGAAGATTTGAATAACCTTATTGCCGGCACAAATGCTTTCCAACATAAAATAGAAATGGCCAAAGCAGTGAAGGCTGCAGGTTACCCAATGGTGTTGTGTTTTGTGACGCATCGTCAGAACATCGACCAGATTGATGAGATCTTGGACCTAGCCATTAATTTAGACGCTGACTATGTAGAACTAGCCACAACGCAATATTACGGTTGGGCAATGCATAACCGAGATCAGTTGTTACCAATGAAAGAACAGTTGGTAAGAGCTGAGGCGATTGCACATGATTACCAAGAAAAACAAAAAGGTAACATGAAAATCTACTATGTAGTGCCGGATTATTATGAAGACCGTCCTAAAGCCTGCATGAATGGTTGGGGTAATGTATTTTTAACGGTCACACCTGATGGTACCGCTTTGCCATGTCATGCAGCACGTGAGTTACCGGGCATGGAGTTACCTAATGTCAAAGACATGACGGTGAAAGATATATGGGAAGGTTCCAACGACTTTAATCGTTTCCGTGGTTTTGACTGGATGAAAGAGCCATGTCGCAGCTGTGATGAGAAAGAAAAAGATTTTGGTGGCTGTCGCTGCCAAGCCTATATGCTAACAGGGGACCCTGCCATGGCTGATCCTGTCTGCACAAAATCGCCAGATCATCATTTAATTCTTGAGGCATTAGAACAAGGCAAGCAAGAAGCTGAGAAACCTGCTGAGATTGCAAAGCCATTAGTTTTTAGAAACCCAAAAAATTCAAAAGAAATTTGTGGCCTCTAAATTAGCAATTCGTACGCAAGGCCTGACCAAACAATATGGTCAGGCCTCTGCCGTTAAAGATCTCAACCTATCTATCGAATCAGGCGCCTTTTATGGGCTTCTCGGCCCAAACGGTGCTGGTAAAAGCACCACTATTCATATGTTGACCACCATGACATCAGCAACATCAGGAGAGGGGTGGATAGCAGAGCAATCTATTGCTGAGAACCCTGTCATGATTCGGGCTTCAGTCGGATTAGTCTTTCAAGATTCAGCCTTAGATCGAATGATGACCGTTGATGAAAACCTACAATTTGCTGCGGCTTTGTACAATCTTAATAAGAAACAAGCGAATCTAAGGATAGAAGAGCTATTAGCCGTCTTTGGATTGGAGAAAAAACGACATCAAAAATTAGTGGCACTTTCTGGTGGTCAGCGTCGCGCTGTAGACATTGCTAGAGGGGTACTCCACAAACCTCAGGTATTGTTTCTTGATGAACCGACGATTGGTTTGGATCTTCCAAATCGGCGGTCAATTTGGCGCTTTGTTGAACAGCTTCGTAAAGATGAAGGTATGACGGTTTTTTTGACGACACATTACTTGGAAGAAGCTGAAGCCTGTGACCGTGTCGATTTTATCCAAAATGGCAAATTAAAACCAGGTGGTAAACCTCCGCAATTAATAACCAAGCTGGCGAGTTATATGCTTGAGATAGATTGTGTTGATACTGAAGAAGTTTACGCTCAGTTGACGGGTCAATTTGGTGAACCATTGTGGGAAGATCAGCACTTAACGTTTCGTATTCAGCAGCAAGATGTCGATTTTCATCAATTACAACAAGCCTTGGGTCAAGCTGTAAATTCTATGCAATGGCGAAAACCTAACTTGAATGATGTCTACTTATGGACAGTGAATCCTCCAGAGCACAGGACGGTACGATGAAAAACTACTTAGCTGTTAAAGCTGTAGTGGGGCG
>DRHY01000288.1 GCA_011052985.1 Methylophaga thalassica | reverse complement strand
GTTATAGCGCCAGCAAACGCATGTGTAAAAGACAATAAGAATGACAGGAATAAAACAAATTTGATGTTTCTCAACATAGATAACTCTCAGATTGTAAAACGTTTAATCGATGATAATGTGGGTGTTACTAAATCCAATACTGGCTAATTTTGCTGCGAGATTGTCTCCTTGATCGACGTTATCAAGTGGCCCCACTCGAACACGATACAGGGTTCCTTGAGCGAGCTCAAAGGGAACTATCACGACCGCATTGGCTACCGTTCGTTCAATTTTTTGTTTCACTTCTTCTGCTTTCTTGAGCGAACTGAAAGCGCCCACTTGCAAAAACATACTCGCAGAAGGGATTACTGGACTCAGTGCTGCAGTGTTCAGCTGTGGCTGAACCATGTTTTTTTCTACTGATTTAAACTTGGTAGAAATCGCTTTTACTTCCACTAAGCCCGTCCCTTTAGCAATGATGCCCAATTTAGTGGCTGCACTGTAGGACAAATCGATAATTCGATTCTCATGAAAAGGGCCTCTATCGTTGACTTTAACTATGATTTTTTTGCCATTTTCTAAATTTGTCACTTGCACATACGTTGGTAAAGGCAGTGTTTTATGTGCCGCTGTCATAGCATACATGTCATAAATTTCACCACTCGAGGTTCGACGTCCATGAAATTTGGTGCCATACCAAGAAGCCATCCCTTTTTCTTGGTAGCCTTCAGCGCTGTTGAGTGTTCGATACGTTTTGCCTAATACCGTGTACTGTTTTGGGTTGCCGTATCTACTCCTTGGTTCCGCCTTAGGAATAGCATCAGGAATAGCACTTACATCTGGTACACGTTTTGGGGCACTGTCTTTGCTGCTTATTATAGGTGCACTACATGAGGCCAATAAAAAAACGAATGAAGCTAAAACTGAACATTGAATAAATTTTCCCATTACAAGGCATCCAATTTCACTTTAATTGCTTGAGCCAATTGATAAACAGCCATCGCATACATGCGGCTGTGGTTGTAGCGCGTGATGGCATAGAAATTTTGTCGTCCAAGCCAGTACTCTTCGCCCTCTTTTTGTGTGAGACCAATAATAGACAACTCATCATCGCCCTCAGGCAGTTCATCTAAATTAAACCCCGCTTCGGCTAACTGAGCACGGGTAAAAGCCGGTTTTAAATCATTTGCAGACATTGCATCACTCAGTGGCAACGAGACTGATGTGGGGTGCACGATCGATGCACCATCCACCCATCCATGACGTTTTAAATAATTGGCAATGCTACCAATGGCATCGGTTGGATTAGTCCAAATATTTCGATGTCCATCACCATCAAAATCCACAGCATATGCTAGGTAACTACTTGGCATGAACTGGCCCAAGCCCATCGCACCTGCATAAGAGCCTATCGGTTCTAACTGGGACATGTCTTCTTCACGTGTAAGAATCAAAAACTTTTCAAGTTCACTCGTGAAAAAAGGACTCCGCGGCGGGTAGCGGAAAGCCAATGTAGAGAGAGCATCAATCACACGGAAACTACCTACGTTGCCGCCATAACGAGTTTCCACTCCCAAAATAGCGATAATAATCTCAGCTGGAACACCATATTTATCTTCAGCTGCTTCGAGAGCTTCTTTATGTTGTTGCCAAAACTCAACACCACCATTAATTCTGGAATCAGTCAGAAAAATATTGCGGTATTCATACCATGGTTTGCTTTTTTCGGCAGGTCTGGAGATCGCTTTCAGAATACTGTCTTTTACTTCAACATGGTCAAAGAGCATTTCTAGATTAGCTTTATCAAAGCCATGCTCAGCAACCATCTTATCGATAAACGGTTGTACGCCTGGTAAGTCCTCAGTATTGGCTTGTGCAATCGGGCTTAACATTAGAACTAAAAGCGAACTGATTATAGTTTTCTTCACGGTGACATCATCCTTCGGTGAGTGTGTATGGACATCAAAATACCAAAACCGGCTAACAAGGTGACCATTGAGGTGCCACCATAACTGACAAGTGGTAATGGCACGCCAACAACAGGTAATAACCCAGTGACCATTCCGACATTAACGAACACATAGACAAGAAAAGTAATAGAAATACTGCCGGCTAACAATCGTGCAAAGCTACTTTGTGCTTGACTGGCGATATAAAGTCCGCGGGCAGAGATGAGTAAGTAAAGCAATAAGAGTAACGCAACGCCCACCAAACCAAACTCTTCCGAAATGACAGCAAAAATAAAATCGGTTGAACGTTCGGGTAAAAACTCGAGATGTGATTGCGTCCCCTGCAGCCAACCTTGACCAGACAAACCGCCAGACCCTATAGCAATTTTTGATTGAATAATATGATAACCAGAGCCAAGCGGATCGCTTTCTGGATTTAAAAACGTTAGTACTCTCTGCCGTTGATAGTCATGCATAAAATACCAAAGGACGGGAGCAGCCGATGCAGCCGCACCGATAAACGTCAATATAATTTTCCAGCTAATTCCAGATAGAAAGAGGACGATTAGACCTGAGCTGGCAATCAAAATGGCGGTTCCTAAATCAGGTTGTTTAGCAATCAAAAAAGATGGCAGCCCAATCAAAACGAAGGCGATGAGCATTCGCCATGCCGTCGGTGGTAGCGGCCGCTCGGCTAAATAAGCAGCAACCAAAATAGGTACCGCTAATTTGATAATTTCTGATGGTTGGAAACGGAAGAATCCCAAGTTCAGCCAACGCTGAGCGCCCTTCCCTTCATGACCAAACAACAGTACAGCTACGAGTAAAACCAAACCAAACACATATAGCCAATAGGCATTGTCCCGTAATCGATCGGGGTCAATCTGAGCGATGACAAACATCAAGGAAAGCGCCATGCCCATTCTGATTAGCTGACGAACAATCAGCCCCATATCTTGGCCACCAGCACTATATAACAGCAGCAAACCTGACCCTAGCAGGATAAACAGGCCCATCAATAAGATGGGATCTAAATGCAATTTTCTCAACAAAAAAGAAAATTGCCACTGATGAGACCGTCTTCTATCACTTATCTGATTGTTCATCGGCCTTCAATCCAAAATATTGTTGAATCATCCTACGTGCTATGGGTGCAGCCACTTTACTACCACTACCACCATTTTCAACCACAACGGCCACGGCAAACTCTGGTTTTTCAGCTGGAGCAAAGGCAATAAATAAAGCATGGTCATGCAACTTACGTTCGAGTGTTTTGGCATCATATTTTTCATCTTGGGCGATACCAAACACCTGCGCGGTGCCTGTTTTACCCGCCACATGGAAAGGCATATCTTTGCCAACTGAACGAGCTGTACCCCGTTCACCATGAATAACTTCCACCATTGCTTGAACAACATTTTCCCAGTGCTGACTGTTTTGCATAGGCAGATTGGTGACGACGTTACGTTGGCGAAGAATCATCTCATCATCACCCGCTTTACGCGTTGCTCTAACGACTTGGGGTGTAATGACCATACCCCTCATTGCCAAAGTAGCTGTAGCATGAGCTAACTGAACTGGCGTAGTTTGGTTAAAGCCTTGCCCTATACCTGAAATCAAGGTTTCACCGGGATACCAAGCTTGGTTACGGGAAGCTCGCTTCCACTCTGTCGATGGTGATAGCCCTTGAGTCTCATTAGGGAGGTCAATACCTGTTTGCCGACCAAAACCAAATAGATCAAGAAAATCATGAAGCCTATCAATACCTAATGTGTGGGCTAAATCATAAAAATATACATCGCAAGACTGTGACACTGCATCGATCATATTTACATTGCCATGCCCCCATGATTTCCAACAACGGTATCGATGATCTTTACCCGGTAAGGTATACCAACCCGGGCAATAAGTTTTTGTCTGTTCGGTGACGACACCTAATTCAAGACCAGCCAATGCCACAAAGGGTTTTAGCGTAGAGCCTGGTGGATAACGACCTCGAAGAGCACGGTCAAACAGCGGACGTTCGGGAGAGTCGCGTAATTCAGCATATTCTTTACTACTAATACCAGAAACAAACAAAT
>DRHY01000287.1 GCA_011052985.1 Methylophaga thalassica | reverse complement strand
GTATTCATTCAAAATCAGAGGAAGTGAGCAGCTCACTAAATAGATGAGTGTATTTTAAGTAAAGAAACTCGGAGGTGAATTGTTCATTGAATTTTATGTCCCTGTGCGGATACAAGCTACAAATTAGGCAAGCCTAGATTATCAATAGATTGATATGAAACTATGTTCCACTCTATGGCACTTATTTATATAGCGCGCCTTTTCCATCAGGTTGAGTTTTAAAACGTCTGTGAAGCCAAAAATACTGCTCTGGCATTGAGCGTATTTGTAACTCTATCCAATCATTCACTCTCTGCGCATCATCAATTTCATTACCTGTTGGATAACCATCCCATGCGGGAAAAATCTCAATGTGATAACTACCATCTTGGTTTCGTCTAGGTACAAAAGGAACAACCTTAGCACCTGTCATTTTAACCATTCTGGCTGTCGCTGGAATAGTTGCTGCTGTCACACCAAAAAATTTAGCAAATATACTATTGCGTGGGCCAAAGTCTTGATCGGGTGCATACCAAACAACCTTATTCTTTTTCAACGCACGTAGCATCGCGCGAACATCATCACGCATGACAATGCCCTCGCTATGGTGGGTTCTGGAACGTATCATGACAGCATTAAACAAAGGATTTTTTAAATGTCGAAACATCACATAAGCGGGTGTTTGCAACATAATAAGACGGCCGCCTAGCTCCATGCTAGTGAAGTGTCCAGTGAGTAACACAACTCCTTTGCCTTCTGCTTTAGCTGCTTCTAAATGCTCTAAACCTTGATAAGTAACACGCTTTTTGAGTTGTTTATCAGATGCCCACCAGCTAATCGCCGTTTCGATCATCATCATGCCTGAATTTAGCAACACTTTATCAGCTAAGGCTTTTCGCTCAGCCAGCGTTTTTTCAGGGAAGCAAAGGGCCAAATTTCGCATCACAATTTTGGCTCTGCCACTCATGAATGGGCGTAATATCTGTCCCAATAACATGCCCAACAGGTTCTGAAGTTTGGCTGGCAGGTAGACCGATAGCCGCATACATAATAAGCCAATCCAACTCAACCAGAATTTAGGGTGTAAATAACGTGCTTGAAAAATTTTCATTTGGGCTATATTACTTGCTTGAAGAGCGCCTATGCTATCATTCTTGCCTTCTTTTCGCTTCTAAGATGAGTCAATTTTGAGACTTTTTTATAGCATTGTTTTTACATTGGCATTGCCAATCATCGTGTTACGTTTGTTATGGCGAGGAACAAAAACTAGCGCTTATCTCAAACGATGGGATGAGCGCTTCACGCTCAAGTTGCCAGCAAGCGACAGTACTAAATCACTCATATGGATACATGCTGTCTCTATGGGCGAAGTTGAAGCTAGCCGGCCACTCATCAGTAGTCTGCAAGCCCTTTATCCGGGGCAGCAATTATTGATATCAACAATGACACCAACAGGAAGTACTCGTGTAAGCCAGCTGTATGGTCAGTCAGTGCTTCATTGTTATCTCCCCTATGACCTGCCTTTATTTACTAAACGCTTTTTGTCTGCGATTAATCCATCTGTTGGAATCATAATGGAAACGGAGTTATGGCCCAATTTACTGCATCAAGCTCAAAAACAGTCTATTCCCATGGTATTAGCAAATGCTCGAATGTCATCGCGTTCTGCTGAAGGCTATAAACGCATCAATAAACTCTGTGCTGAAATGTTAAACAGTTTCACATTGATAGCGGCTCAGTCATCTGAAGATCGTGATCAATTCATCTCACTAGGAGCCTCACGAGATAATGTGCATGCCGTAGGCAACCTCAAGTTTGAGCTGGATATTAGTGATGAAGTTATTGATGATGCCCAATACATTCGCTCAAGCTGGGGTAAGCGATCTGTCTTTATCGCCGCAAGCACACATGAAGGTGAGGAAATTCTGATATTAAATGCACTGCGACAGATAAAATCGTCAATTCCTGATGTCTTGCTTATTCTTGTTCCTCGGCATCCTGAACGTTTCGACCGAGTTGCAGCCGTGTCACAACGTGCCGGATTTAAGATTTTACGTCGAAGTGAAAAAGGCTTGTGTCGACAAGATATTCAAATATTTGTGATTGATAGCATGGGAGAGTTACCGCTATTTTATGCCGCGGCTGATATAGCCTTTGTCGGTGGCAGCTTAGTACCAACAGGTGGTCATAATATTCTTGAACCAGCGGCTGTAGCAAAACCGATCATTGTCGGACCACATGTGTTCAACTTCAAAGATATTACACGGCAATTCATTGAAGCCAACGCAGCCATTCAAGTACAGTCTCCAGAAGAATTAGCTAAAACCGTTATTACTTTATTTGAGGATAGTCAAAAGCAACAACAAATGGGGAAAGCAGCAAAACAATTGATTACTCAAAGTCAGGGTGCAAGCCAACGTCTGATAAATCTAATAAAAAGGCATATCGATGTCTGAGAGTGACCATCGCTGGATGCAACGAGCTCTGGAACTTGCTGCTCATGCTGAATCTATCGGAGAAGTACCTGTAGGCGCTGTTATCGTACTAGATGATAAAATTATTGGTGAGGGCTGGAATCAGCCTATTTCCAGTCATGATCCAACCGCTCATGCAGAAATTATTGCTCTTAGGCAGGCCTGTTCCCATATGGGAAATTATCGACTACCTGAGGCGCAAATATTTATTACATTAGAACCTTGCATCATGTGTGCAGGAGCATTAATTCATGCCAGAGTTGCTCGTTGTGTGTTTGCCGCTGAAGAATCAAAAACAGGTGCAGCGGGAAGTAATATTGATGCGTTTTCTATAGCTAATATAAACCATCGCGTGCAATGTGAATCAGGCTTATTAAGAGATGAAAGTAGCCAACTAATTAAATATTTTTTTAAATCTAGGCGCTGATTCTGCCTCATCATTTGCATGATACTTTAATGGACGCATCAGATTGTCAAAGCAACATTATTATGATGCTTGATAAAACAGAGACGCTTGACAGTTTTTACATAGAAAATATTCACACGATACCAACTTTAATCTGAATCTAGATTGAGGTAAGCTGAGCTCAATCACACCATATCGCCCCAAATTTAAGGTAACATTTCAATCTCAGTCATGATGGGGACGCTTTTTGAAGCTTTTCGTAATAATACTGCTCACATTAGTTAGCCTCAGTGCTTGCAATGAGCCACCTACCCAGCTCGAAAAAATTGAACAGAGCGGTGAGCTGCGAGTACTTAGCAGATATAGCTTAACCAGCTACTATGTCAAAAGTAATCAGAAACTAGCTGGCTTCGAATACGAATTAGCAAAACAGTTTTCTGATCGCTTAGGTGTCGAGTTAAAGATCATCGTACCCGAAAATCTATCTACCCTAAAAAAGATGCTCATCGATGGTCGTGCCGATATTGCTGCAGCGGGTTTAACGATGACAGAACAACGCAAAAAGCAACTTCAGTTTGGGCCTGTTTACCATGAAGTGACACAACAATTGGTCTACAAACGCGGTAATCCTAAGCCCAAAAACTTAACTGATATTGTCAATGGTTCACTGGAGGTTGTTGCAGATAGCAGCCATGTTGAGCAACTTCTCGAATTGCAAAAAGAAATACCTGAATTGAGTTGGCGTGAAAACAATGAACTCGATAATACTGACCTACTTGATTTAGTTCAGCTCGAATTAATTGACTACACCATTATTGATTCAAACGAGATGTCAGCAAATCAATCACTTTACCCGGAATTACGTGTGGCTTTTGATATCTCAGAACCACAACCTCTAGCCTGGGCTATGGCGCTATCTGAGGATGATTCGATGTATTTAGAAGTAGTAGACTTCTTTCATAATATTGAAGCTTCAGGTGAACTTGATAAATTGATCGAAAAATACTACGGGTATATTCGTCGCTTTGATTATGTGGATACCCGAGCCATACATCGTCGAATTCAGACACATTTACCAAACTATAAAGATCTATTTCAGCAAGCTGGGGAAAAATATGATTTTGACTGGCATTTATTAGCAGCTATTGCTTATCAAGAGTCACACTGGAATCCTGATGCAGTATCAAGTACGGGGGTTAAAGGTCTGATGATGCTGACCTTGGCTGCGGCAAGAGAGATGGGTATTAAGGATAGGAAAGATCCAGAACAAAGTATTATGGCTGGAGCCGGTTACCTAGCCTCTTTATACGACAGAATGCCTGAAAGAATAAACGATCCTGATCGCCTTTGGTTTGCATTAGCTGCCTATAACATTGGACTCGGCCATCTTGAAGATGCAAGGGTGATCACGCAAAAATTAGGTAAGAATCCAGACCTATGGTCAGATGTGAGGCAGAGCCTTCCTCTGCTATCGAAACAGAAATGGTATTCAGAAACTCGGTATGGTTACGCTCGAGGTACAGAGCCTGTAAGGTATGTACAAAATATTCGTCGATATCTGAGTATTATTTTTCATCATGATGAAGTTAGTGCTCTGCCGAAACCATCGATTCCTGACTTAGACGAAAAATTACCTGCAGCGTTATAAAAAAAAGCCCGGTTAACCGGGCTTAATTCATTACTATTTTGACTGTTGTTCTATTAAAAAGTTGATAACATTAAATAACTCATGCGTATCTCCAGCTGTTGTTGCATCAGTACGATACTTACCATCCACGATAAACGATGGTACTCCTGTGATACCTGATGTTTGACTCATGACTAATGCTTTTTTTACTTTTGTTTTCACAGCAAATGAATTCATCGCTTTTTTAAACGCTTCGCGATCGATACCTTGTTCGGCCACAAAATCTAATAATTGGTCTTCTGTTACCAAACGACGTTTCTCGACATGCATAGCACTGAACAATTTAGGATGCAGCATCTCAAGATTACCCGTTGCTTCCGCAGCATAGTAAACCTTGGCTAGTTCTAACCAACTGTCTCTAAAGATCGCCGGCACACGAATAAAGTTAACGTTATCCCCTAACGTTTTTTTCCACTCAGCTACTTCAGGCTCTAGTTTGAAACAATGTGGACAGGTGTATGAGAACATCTCGATAACATCGACTTTGTTATCGTCTGATGTGGCAAGTTTTTCTGTCGTTGGAAAGTAGTGCGTCCCTTCGACAAAGTTCATCGGAACAGCAGATGCTGTTGCTGACACCAACCCAAAAATCAGGCCTGATGCAAGGGTTCTAATCACTTTATTCATATTCGTCTGTCCTTTACTTTGAAATTTATAACTCACCGTATGAATGTAGACCACTCAAAAACATATTCACGCCTAGGAAAGCAAATAAGGTCACAAACAAACCTACAATCGCCCACCAGGCCATCGGCTTGCCATGCCAGCCCTTAGTCAGTCTCATATGTAGCCATGCCGCATAGTTAAGCCATACGATAAGAGCCCATGTTTCTTTTGGATCCCACGACCAATAGCCACCCCAAGCTTCTGCCGCCCATAACGCACCCAAAATAGTCGCTAAGGTAAAAAAGGCAAAACCTAGTGCAATGGTTTTGTACATCAAGTCATCCATCACATTGAGGCTTGGCATCGTTTTCACCCAAGTGCTCGTCGGGTTTTTCTGTTGACGCCAAACAACTATGAGATATGCCACACCAATCATTGCCGCAATTGAGAATGCGCCATAGCCTATGAAATTTGCTGGAACATGGATTTTCATCCAATAGCTTTGAAGTGCAGGTACTAGCGGTTGAATTTGATCTGCTTGACGATCAAAGCTGTACCAAAGTTGAAAGGCAACGGCCGCACTAATCACGAGTAAGACAAAGCCACCCAAGCTTCGTGTTTGATATCGACGCTCATAAAATAAATATAAAAAAGCGGTTACGATTGAAAATAATATAAAGACTTCATATAGGTTACTGACAGGAATATGACCCATTCCTCCCCCCATCAGGTATGACTCACGCCAGCGAACCATTAAACCGATCATGCCCATTGTGGTTGCTGACCAAGTCAAAAATGTCGCAACATGCTCGACGAATTCAGAATGTGATAAATTGCCAATGAAATAGGCTATGGTAGCCATCACAAATAAGGCACTCATCCACATAAAAGCGGATTGGCTTGAGAGTAGATAGTTCAACCAAAAGTTCTGCTCTGCCGTTTGCAACTCTTGTCCATAAATGGATATGGCAACTAGACTCACAGCTGCCACTATAACGCTGTGCCAACGAAATTCTGGCCAGGATTGACCGACAAAAGACATACCAACCGCAGTAATAGCCACAATGGCAATTTCGTAATAATCAAACACGTTGTAATAGGTCGAAACTAATCCAACAGCAACCAATGCCATAAGTCCACGCCAGAACCATGCGGTACGTGATGCTCGTTGTTTCACTTGTAATGCTGAAAGGTGCGCGCTCATTTCTTTTAAAGCCTAATCATATGGGTAGATGCTATGAACATTAAGATAACGTAGAGTTCCGTGAATCTTTCTCAATAT
>DRHY01000286.1 GCA_011052985.1 Methylophaga thalassica | reverse complement strand
TGATAGTGATAGCGGCCAGCATCTAGAAGACCGGCATGGACAAGTAACGATTGAGGGCATAACTGCCCTTTAAGACGACGCTCACCATCATAAACTTGTTGCGCCAGTGCAGGGCTCAAGGCTGGTTCAGCAATACACCATGCACTAGCTACAACGTGATGCTGATAACGCATCACCACAATGGTCATGTCATCACGGTCAAGCATCATCTGTAAATCAGATGGACGTGTTCGATAATGTGCCATGACCATCAGGCCAAACACTTCAGCTAATAGTCTCTCATCAGCAAGTAGTTGCTGTGCTGTGATGACTTCTATTGCAACATTATCGACATTGGCCGCTGCAAGCAATTCATCTCGTGCGGGTTCGGCATCTAGTAATAAGGCCTTAAAGCTAAATGCTTCAAGCGCATCATTCTCAGCCCAACGAATGGGTTGAGTCATCTTCACACTACGCCAATTTGGTGTGGTGTCATCCAATGTATGTTTAAAGCGTATGGCAAAACCCAGGCCGGTGCCTTCATAGCCATGTATGGTTGAGGCAAACGCGATGCGTGAAAATTTCTTCAGTAATTGCTCCAGCATCGCTGCTGGAATAGCCGCCGCCTCATCCACCAGCACTAAATCTGCTTTGATATCCGACTCAAGCAACGCATCAGGTGCGATAAAACGTATCTGGGCACCATCAAGCTCAATATCACTGTTCGAGACCTTAGCTTCAGGCAATAATCGACCAGCATACTCAAAGAGCGACGCCACTGTTGCTAAGCTTGGTGCAGTAACAATAATGGATTGTTTGCCTTGTTTAATCAGCTCTGCCGCGGCCATGCCTAGGACAGCCGACTTACCACGGCCGCGATCAGACGATAACACCAATGGCCGACGGCGATGACCTGAGACGACTTTTAATATCGCCTCAATCGCCGTGCTTTGATCAGCTGTTGCTAATACTTCCTGTGAGCTTGGTTTTTTCTGAAGAGCCATTAATGTTGGCAATTCATCCCCCTGTTCGATGCTAAAGAAACAGTCATACTCAGTACAAAACTCATTAGCAATATCACGAAAACGTTTTAGCCATAAAGACTCAGACGCAGTGCTTGATAACAAAACGATTAACGCCCCACCCGCCTTGACCGTGCCGACAATAGCGCCAAAACTATCAGGACTAAATTCTTCAGTAGCATCAAATACAACAGCATCAAACTCTTTGCCTAATTGCTGTTGGGCTTGTTTTTGAGGGATGGTTTTATAGCCTGAGTCTGGTGTTATATGTTGTGATAGATAAAGGGTGTTTTGCTGTTCAAAGTCAGCAAGTAAGGTGTTTAATGAGCTATGACACCATTCGGTATCACCTTGTAGGAAAATGCATTGGCGTTGAGGGATCATTGTTTTGGCGATTTAATATTAAATTTTTTGATACTAACGTTGGCTTCATTTTATGCTGCAAGCCTTAAGCAAAAACCACATAACAATAGTAGTAGTGCTCTTGTAGCATTTCCTAGTAGCAAATAATCTCATACCTCTGTTGGTGAGGCTTATTTTTTCTCAAAGTTTATTTTTTAATAAGCTTTCCACTGCCGCTTGTGTGTTCATTTTTTATACTTAGCCAAAAATCAACGTTAAAACCCAACAAAACACACTTCAAACAAGCAAATGTCATAAAAAATAAAGCGTTGGGTTTCGCTATTGCTCTACCCAACCCAGACCGAACACAATCTTATCAGACCAAAGCCTCAATAATGCGGGGGTATCTCGTGTTCCTGACCATTACCTTGATGCATCGAGGTTTGCATAGTACGCATTTGCACTTTTAAGGTTTCAATGGCGAGTTCTAAACGTGCTATTTGATCCTGCTGACCGATAATGACTTGATTGAGATCTTCCAACAAGCCATCTTGGAATGACAGCTTGGTCTGCAAATCAATGATGTCGTCTTCCATATCAGCCATTAGTCATCACCATCATAAGATAGAGCCGGTCCTAACCATCTTTCTGCGGTCAACATATCCCAGCCCTTACGAGCAGCATAGTCTTCCACTTGATCCTGATCGATTTTACCCAAACCAAAATAACGTGACTCTGGATGAGCAAAGTAGAAACCACTCACCGCAGCAGTCGGTAACATAGCATAGGACTCTGTGATGGTCATACCAGCATTAGTAACAGGGTCAATCAACTCCCATAACAAGCCTTTTTCGGTGTGATCAGGACACGCTGGGTAACCAGGTGCAGGACGAATGCCTTGGTATTTTTCATTAATTAAGTCTTCGTTATCTAAGGTTTCATTAGAGACATATCCCCAATAATCCTTACGAACTAACTCATGCAAACGCTCGGCAAAGGCTTCGGCTAATCGGTCAGCCAGGGCTTTAATCATGATGCTTTGGTAGTCATCGTGATCGGCTTCAAAGCGAGCGACATGCTCGTCAATACCAATACCGGCAGTGACCGCAAACGAGCCGATATAATCCTTAACGCCACTGTCTTTTGGTGCTAAGAAGTCAGCTAACGCGGCATTTGGACGACCTGGTGGACGCTCTGTTTGTTGACGCAGACTACGTAAAGTCATTAAGACTTCACTACGACTTTCGTCGGTATAGATTTCCATATCGTCATCATTAACAGTATTGGCTGGGAACATACCAAACACGGCGCGTGCCGTTAGCCATTTTTCATCGACGATTTGTTTTAGCATTTTCTGTGCATCTTTAAACAAAGTCGTCGCATGTTCGCCAACAATTTCGTCTTCCAAGATACGAGGATATTTACCATGCAACTCCCATGATTGGAAAAACGGCGTCCAATCAATACGGTCGACCAAGTCAGACAATGGATAATTATCCAAGGTTTGAATACCTAATTTCTTAGGTATGGTAGGTGTGTAAGCAGCCCAATCAATCTTAGTTTTGTTAGCTCTGGCATCACTGATACTTAATTGACGACGTGAACTCTTACGTCCTTTGTGACGCGATCGTTTCTCTTCGTAATCTAGTTTTAGTTCAGCAATAAAGGCATCCCGGG
>DRHY01000285.1 GCA_011052985.1 Methylophaga thalassica | reverse complement strand
CTCAGCCGCCCTACCTTCTTCAGGCGGTATTGTGTTGGTTAACGCCTTGAATCAATTATCTGCATTTGATTTATCGCATGCTGATATCAACCAACGTCGGCATTTAATTATTGAAGCGATGCGCCGCGCCTATCGTGATCGCAGTGTGTATCTAGGCGATGCGGATTTCGTTGAGACCCCTGCGTTTTTGACATCAATGGAGTATGCCAAAACACTGAGTGACTCAATCGATCTTTTTAAAGCCACACCCAGTGAAGACATCAAAAGCCCAAAAATAGACGGTGAAGACACTACTCATTTTTCAATTATTGATGCTAGGGGCAATCGTGTAGCAGCAACACTAAGTGTGAATTATCCCTTTGGTTCCGGTTTTGTCGCCGAGGGAACAGGCGTTTTGCTTAATGATGAAATGGATGACTTCGCCCCTCCCGCTGGTGCTGCTAACGTTTATGGTTTAGTTGGTAATGCAGCCAATGCTGTCGCACCATACAAACGGCCACTATCAAGTATGTCACCGACCTTTTTTGAAAATGACGATCGTATCCTCATTACAGGAACACCTGGTGGTAGTCGGATTATAAGCATGGTACTACTGAGCATACTTGATTTTGTCGATGAGGAAAGTGCCGAACAAATTGTTGCCGCGCCTCGTTATCACCACCAATACCTACCTGATCATGTAGAGATAGAAAAAGACAGCTTTTCAGCAAGCGACATAAAAGCGCTTGAACAGCGCGGTCACAATATCAAACAACTCCATCGACAATATGGCGATATGCATATCATTATTGTCGATAAAAACCAAAATAAAGTCTCCGCAGCCAGTGACCCACGTGGTGAGGGTGAAGCTGTTGTTAAATCACTACCGTAATCATCAGAGCTTCATGTCGGCCGGCATTACACCTTGTCTTGCTTGAGCCAATGCACTGGTTTCGAAAATAAACAGGCCCACAATGGTGAACGAAATTGGCAACAGACAAAACCAACCCAACACACTCAGTTGAATGACTCGCATTGTTTCATCTGGTTGTAACTGCATCACGCCCCAGGCAATTAAGAATGCTACCGCAGAAACAATATAAGAAGCGATAAGGTAACGACTTCGTTTCCAGCTGCACTGCCAATGCGCCAGAACGAGGGGGACTTTGTCACTGGCAGACCGAGATTGTCGCCAGATAGTAAAGATCATCAATAATGATCCTGCTATAGATAACCCAATAATCAACCAGAGATTTTTTGTTGCAAACAAAATGGCTGGTACAAAAAAATGAAAAATAGCCAAATTGAACAACAAACGTTCATGGGCTTGACTGGCATCGACGGCTTCTTTACTTACTTCAGTCATAATATGTCCTTGTTATAAAAGACCTTATAACTAATCTGACCGTGAATAATGGCTAAAGTTTTTTAATAGTTTCAGCCATTGAATGTCGATTTGTATTGTGCTTAAACTAGCAGCACCTTTTTATATTCACCGTGTTCTTTTCACGATACGTGGAGTAGCAGGTATGCCGACACACACTATTATCGATAGTCACTGCCACCTTGATTTTGAGGTGTTTGATGCTGACCGACAGGCACTAATAGAGCACTGCCATTCACTCGGTATAAGCCATTTTATTGTGCCGGGAGTAAGTCACCGTCAATGGTCAAAACTGATTACAATCTGTGCTGACAATTTAAGCCTAGACTTAGCATTGGGATTACACCCGATGTTTATGGAGCAACATCAGCCATCTGACATAGAGGCTCTTAAGTGGGCCTTAACAGATTATCCAGCGGTTGCCGTAGGTGAGATCGGCTTAGATTTTTATGACAAAAGCCATGACAAAACAACTCAAATCAGCCTATTTACGTCACAACTTGAGTTAGCTATTGAGTTTGATTTACCGGTGATTTTGCATGTCAGAAAAGCACATGATGAAGTCTTGAAATTACTAAAACAGTATCCGGTAAAAGGCGGCATGGTGCACGCCTTCAGCGGCAATATGCAGCAAGCAGAGCACTATCAAAAACGGGGATTTTTATTTGGGGCTGGGGGCAGTATTACCTATCCACGGGCTAGTAAAACACGTGATGTGTTTAGTCAATTAGCTATCGAATCACTTTTATTAGAAACTGACTCACCCGATATGCCACTAAAGGGTCAACAAGGTCAGCGAAATACACCTAAAAATTTGCTTACAGTATTATCGACATTGGCTGAATTGAGAGGTGAGGAAGAAAGTGCGTTGGCAGCGGCCTCGACAGCCAACTGCCAACGACTATTTAATCTTAATGACCGATTGGTCCCTCAGTAAATAGATAATCTTTTAACTCTTTATCAAACCGTTTGTCATTACGACGAATCCATTCCAGTGTCATTGCGGCGTGTTCTTTTTCTTCATCACGGTTATGTGCAAGAATTTTTTTCAATTCAGGATCTTTGCACGCATCAACACGCTGGTTATACCAATCTACTGCTTCTAACTCTTCCATCAATGAAACGATGGCGCGATGCATATCACGCGTTTCATCAGTCAATTCTTCGATTGGTTCATGGTAACCTTCACTTGATCCAGCCATACTCAACTCCTAACGTTATAAATGATATTGCCCACGATTATTTCGTCAACGAGGCTTAACCTAGCATGACTTCAGTCTCATTGGCACTAGCAACGTCAGGATTTTGAACACACTTAGCTCAAGGACAGGTAATGATTCACAGCGACATTTCTGCGATTCTTCAACAAATAAACCAGATTATCATTGGAAAACAACAACCTATAAAACTAGCCCTGACTTGTCTGTTAGCCAAGGGGCATTTACTGATTGAAGACGTGCCCGGTGTCGGTAAAACCACACTTGCTCATACGCTTGCGGCAACTCTTGGACTCACTTTTCAACGTATTCAATTTACCAGCGATATGTTGCCCGCTGATATCATTGGTGTCTCCATATTCAATCGTGATAAAGCGGAATTCACCT
>DRHY01000284.1 GCA_011052985.1 Methylophaga thalassica | reverse complement strand
GAATAAAAAGAATATGGAAACAGCGAGCAACCAATGCAGGATGACCGCCGATCTACTAAAACCTTGTCTTTGCATAACAGCTTCCGTTTTTTGTATTCGTTGTAATCTGAGGAAAATTAAGCCTCGGCTTCACTGTGCCTACCTGCGAGTACACCCACCACTAACATCAGGTGTAAAACGAACCAGAGTAAGATACCGCTCAGATAGACTTCACGCAGGGTGGGCCCGGTATTGACGACCGCCGCAAACTGCAACAGATCAATGGCGGCAAGGCCAGAAAATACAACAACAGCCGCTTTTGAAGCCCATGGCGTGTAGTTCACTAGAGCACCACCGATAATGACGGAGATGAATGCCAATAATGCACCGATGCCTGCCAAGGTCATTTGTACAGTAGGGAACCAGTCTGGTGCTGCTAGCGCAATACCCTTAACGTGCTCAATGAGATACTCACATTCAGCGACAGTGATACCCTCCTCTTCTAGCTCATCCTCTGGGCAATCCGCCGCTGGCATCACACCATCTGCTGGCATATTACTGGTCACCACGGCTTGTTTCATCACTTCATTACCCTGCACAGCTGTCAGAAAGACCCCAAGCATGATCGCGACAACACCGAGGATACTTGCCCAGTGAGGCAATGACGTCTTGTTGTTTTGGTTAGACATACAACATCTGTCCTCTTGTTATAGTTAGTTAAATTTCTCTCTCTAGATAAAAACAGCCACTGATAAGGCTGTCACCTTTTCAGTATTGTTTTCAACATATTAGATAACACCAGAATGTATAAACTGGCATTATCCAAGTTAGTGACAGAAAGAAATTAGGATGGTTCAAACTAGAGAATAGCTCATCATCACAGATGAAATATGTGAGCCAACAGAAATCATGTCAGCTGACAGCTTGATGTCTTATTCGCTAATCATGCTGCTTATAACTTCTCGTATCCACCGATGTGCACTGTGCCCATGATTACGCTCATGCCACACCATACCGACGGAGAATCCTGCTGCTTTGATGGGCGACTCGACTACTTTTAAATCAATTTTCTCTGTAAGTAAACGTGCAGCTACTAATGCTATGAGATCCGACTCAGTAGCAATCTTATTAATAAATCGTTACATGGTTACAATTAAAACAGCGTTGGCTGATCTTTTAAAATACCTCACCCTTTCGGCTTGATCAGTGTATTCGAAAACGCATGAAGCCTAGGACCACTGACAAATGAAATCACAGCGGCAACAGGCCAAGCCAGAAACCAGTCGTGCATCCAGAAAATAACAAAATCTTCAATCATTCCAACGTTCAAATAGGTAACCCAAGCAGACATAAAAAATGTCAAAACAAAGGACATCAATAGTGAAAAAACCATACGATGCTTCATTTAATTCTCCTGTTTAATAATAGAGAATGTAGCTTACAGGCTTACAAAATTATTCAATATAACCAATAATGAAAGCATCATTTGCATATATGGAAAGCTATGTTAGATAATCTTAGAATATTTATTACTGCTGCTGAACAAGGAAGTCTGACCGAAACGGCGAAAATTCTCAGCATGACAATAGCCACTGTCTCACGCAGAGTGACTGAACTTGAAAGAGCACTAGGTGTAGAACTTTTTCATCGCACTAATAAAGGACTCACGCTGACCTCTAGCGGTAATGAGTACTACCGAGAGTGTGCGAATTCAGTCAATGACTTAAACCAAAGATTAATCAGCCTTGATGCGTCAATAAATGACATTGAAGGACCGTTGAGAGTAGTCGTTCCTGTTAATATCGGAAGTGGTCCTCTCAATGAGTTTTGGCAGATTTTTTCCTCTAAATATCCTCAGATAGCACTCAGCATTTCATTAATAGATGCAAATGAAAGCGTGATGTCGAAGCAGCCCGATATCGCTTTATGTTCTGGACAGCAAGAAAATTCCTCACTCATTCAAAATGGTCTGGGCAATATAACGCCTATACTTGTAGCAGGGCCTACTCAGAAAGGAAATCTCCCCAAAACACCACAAGAACTAACTCACATTAACACTATTGCTGGCGATATCTTCACCGATTGGACGCTAGAAAACCTGGATGATAAATCAAAATATAATGTGCTAAAAACTCATACTCATTATTGTAATGATATGAGTGTTAGTCTTAATCTAGCTAGAGCAGGAGCAGGCATAGCACTTCTACCTATGAGTCTAGTGCATGATGCTATAGAGAGAGGAGAACTACTCCATGTACTCCCCGATTGGCATGGACCGGCTAGAAAAATTTCCCTGGTATGGCCCTATCAAAAGACCATATCAGTACGAGCTAAAGTGTTTAGAAAAACATTGATAGATTTTTTAGACGAACAACCATGGTTTGAATCTATTTAAGATAGGTATGCTCCGAATGGAATGACTATTCCTACCTCAGTAATAAGCCAACTGCATTTTCAATCCACTTTCCCGTTGATGTCGGGTTTGAATCGTGTGGCGTAATGTACTTTCTTTACTGAGGGTAAACACGTTCTGTTTGGCACGGGTAATGGCGGTGTAGAGCAGTTCTCGGTTGAGGATCGGACTGATTTCATCGGGTAATAAAATACTGACGGTATCAAACTCCGATCCTTGGCTTTTATGAACCGTCATAGCAAAGGCGGTTTC
>DRHY01000283.1 GCA_011052985.1 Methylophaga thalassica | reverse complement strand
GAATAAAAAGAATATGGAAACAGCGAGCAACCAATGCAGGATGACCGCCGATCTACTAAAACCTTGTCTTTGCATAACAGCTTCCGTTTTTTGTATTCGTTGTAATCTGAGGAAAATTAAGCCTCGGCTTCACTGTGCCTACCTGTGAGTACACCCACCACTAACATCAGGTGTAAAACGAACCAGAGTAAGATACCGCTCAGATAGACTTCACGCAGGGTGGGCCCGGTATTGACGACCGCCGCAAACTGCAACAAATCAATGGCGGCAAGGCCACCAAATATAACAACAGCGGCTTTTGAAGCCCATGGCGTGTAGTTCACTAGAGCGCCACCGATAATGACGGATATGAATGCCAATAATGCACCGATGCCTGCCAAGATCATCTGTACCGTGGGGAACCAGTCTGGTGCCGCAAGCGCGATACCCTTAACATGCTCAATGAGATACTCACATTCAGCGACAGTGATACCCTCCTCTTCTAGCTCATCCTCTGGGCAATCCGCCGCTGGCATCACGCCATCTGCTGGCATATTACTGGTCACCACGGCTTGTTTCATCACTTCATTACCCTGCACAGCCGTCAGAAAGACCCCAAGCATGATCGCGACAACACCGAGAATACTTGCCCAGTGAGGCAATGATGTTTTGTTGTTTTGGTTAGACATACAACATCTGTCCTCTTGTTATAGTTAGTCAAATTTCTCTCTTTGGCTGAAAACCGAGACTGATGGGGCTATCACCTTTTCAGTTTTGTTTTCAACATATTAGATAACATCAGAATGTATAAACTGGCATTACCCAATTTAGTGACAGGAACAATTTAGGAAGGTTCAAACGAGAAAATCCTCTCATCATCACAGATGAAATCAAGTCAGCTGACAGCTTGATGTCTTATTTGCTAATCATGCTGCTTATAACTTCTCGTATCCACCGATGTGCACTGTGCCCATGATTACGCTCATGCCACACCATACCGACTGAGAATCCTGCTGCTTTGATGGGCGACTCGACTACTTTTAAATCAGATCGCTTAGCAACTAAACGTTCAGGCACTAATGCTACGAGGTCTGATTCAGTAACGATATCTGGAATAAGTAGAAATGAATTGGCGGATAAGACAACCTTTCGTGAATATCCAAGCGTTTCTAACGCGCGATCAATGGTCGTAATAAAGTGCCCGCCATTGAGTGACACAACAACATGTTCAAGCTGCACATAATCTTCAATCAGCATCCCATCAACAAGGTATGGGTGATCTTGGCGTCCAATGAGGACATATTTTTCATCATACATATGTCTGCTTCGTAACACTGGCGGAGCTTCTTGAGGTGTCATCAGAGCCAAATCTATTTCTCCTGCCGCCATTTGAGCTTCCAAGCGACTGGGCTCTATGGCTCGTAAACCAATTCTGATATTCGGTGCTTGCTGTCTCAAATTTTTAACGATAGATAAACCAATTACCGCTTGAATATAGTCGGTACAGGCTAGAATCACAGTTAATGTCGCTTGGCTCGGGTCGAAGTGCTGATGAGTTGTCAGCGTATCACGCACCTGATCCATTGCCAGATGCAGAGGAGAGCTTAACTCCAAGGCTTTCGCCGTGGGGATCATGCCACGTTGAGCCGGAATCAGTAGCTGATCATTAAACAAATCCCGAAGTCGGCTCAGCTGAGCACTCACCGTAGGCTGACTTAAATGTAAACGTTCAGCCGCTCTGGTGACATTTTTCTCATCAAGTAAGACCTCCAATGTTGCCAGTAAATTAAGATCTATCCGCCTGGTATCCATATTTTTTATACCTATAAATAAAAACTATAATTTCTCAAATACCAGATTCTAATACATGCTTAATGCTGTTTCTATAGAGATGAACATCTCGCTCATTGAAGACCATTCAGGAGAAAAACAGTGTCTAAGACAGTATTAATTGTATATGCCCACCCAGAGCCAACATCACTAACTCGTAGCTTCGTCAGCGAAACAATAAAAACGCTAAAAGAGCATGGCCACAGCGTATTAGAGTCAGATCTATATGGCATGAATTGGAAAGCCACGTTTGATGAAAATGACTTTCCTTGCCGCATAAACAAAGATCGAATCGATTTTATTCAAGAGTCAAAGAATGCTTATACCCATAAGCGGCAAACTCACGACATTGAACTTGAACAACGTAAGTTGCTTGCTGCAGATGCCGTCGTTTTTCACTTTCCACTTTGGTGGTTTGGTATGCCGGCTATTATGAAAGACTGGATTGATAGAGTTTATGCCTATGGATTTGCATACGGTTACAAAGATGAAGGCAATCGCTATCGTTATGGCGACGGTATTTTTAAAAACAAGCGAGCATTGCTATCCGTCATGGTGGGAGGTCCCGCTGAGGATTATTCACCTCGCGGGATTAATGGTTCGCTAGACGAATTACTATTCCCCATTACCCACGGCACACTTTTTTTTCCTGGATTCGATGTCTTGCCAACGCATGCGGTTTATGGAACGGGCAGATTAAAAACAGTGGAGGCTGAGAAGGCATTGGCTGCGTGGCGCTCTCGTCTTGAACATCTTTTTAACGAGGCAGCTATTCCGTTTCGACGTCAGAACAGTGGTGATTATATAAACAACATTCTTGCTGACCATATCCGTTCTAAAGAGACTGGGCTGGCTATTCACAGCGACACTTAGTTATAAATGTTGTCAGTGAAACAACTTAAACAGAAGCGGCCAACTGCATTTTCAATCCACTTTCCCTTTGATGTCGGGTTTGAATCGTGTGGCGTAATGTACTTTCTTTACTGAGGATAAACACGTTCTGTTTGGCACGGGTAATGGCGGTGTAGAGCAGTTCTCGGTTGAGGATCGGACTGATTTCATCGGGTAATAAAATACTGACGGTATCAAACTCCGATCCTTGGCTTTTATGAACCGTCATAGCAAAGGCGGTTTC
>DRHY01000282.1 GCA_011052985.1 Methylophaga thalassica | reverse complement strand
TGCTGCGTCAAATCGTGATGCTGAAAAGTCAGATGCATCAGGAGTTTTAGCTGGAAGAAGGTAAAGGCAATCCCTGCGTTCAATATCAATTTTGAAAAAAGTGATATTAAGAACAGCTTCAGTGTATCCAAGTTGTGCGGCTTTTTGACCAATACAAATTTGGTGGGTTGCTTCATGCATTCCACGTAACCATGGATGATAGTCAAATTTCCAAGGACCAGGAAATGGTTGTCCCATTACTCTGTAGCTTTCAGCCCAACGACTGGGCGTAGTTACAGCGCTGCGGCGTAAGCCACCAACAACGACATCCCTGAGAACTGCTTCTAGTTTGTGCATCCGGTTTTGCAATTAGCTGTGCGAGGAATGAAGAATCTTGGCATGTTTGTCTATCCTAGTGTTAAAGTAATCAATAATGATCATAGGTAAAACACTAATGGCGACTGTAGCAAAAACATTGATTACAAAATCAAATACGGTTGTTTTTGGTTGACAAAGCCAAATAACGAAACTAACCCAGTGGGCTGTACAGTACGGGCACCGAAGCAATTTGCACTTCTGAATAACTTCAAAGAGACTACTCTGTGTGAGCGTCATTGCAATTACTGCTACTGCTAAAGCTATTGTGATCATTGGCTAATAAGCTCCCTGTATCTTTTCTCTGACTGCAAACCAACAACCTTCTTTGTCTTTTTATTATATTCACGAATGACTAATGTCGGAGTCATTTTGATTTTATAGAATTTGGCAAGAACACGTTCTGCTGGATTACCTTTAATATTAATGATTCCAACATCATAGCCTTCAGACTGCAATTTGGATACAATCTTGATAGCTTTGATACAAGGTCCACATGATTTTGAAATCATTAAATACTCTGTATTCGGAGTAATGCGAGGGCCTGAAGTTACCACAAACAACATAATTAATAGTTTTACCATAAGATATAATCCTCTTCTGGTTTTGGAAAACCTTTGTACAAACTGAGGGCGTAAGAGTCTCCGAAATTACGACATTGCTTATCAATGTGTTTGGCATCTACCCAAATGCTGCCGTCTGGTTGACCGTGTGTCTTAGGACCACTACCGTAATGTTTGCCGTGACTATTGATTAAAAGAGCTCCAGGTCTTTTGCCGTCAACAACACCGGCTCCACACCAAGAATGATACCATTTACCTTTGGGTTTGATAAAACCCTCTTTGTCGCGTTTGCTATTACTGCCGCCCATAGATGCACAAAAAACAACAGGGTAACCGGCGGCGATTGCGTCGCGAAATTCTTCCCAAGATTGAACTTGTGCTGATTCTAGAAGCGGATGTTCCTTGGCTATAATTAAAAGTTCTTCAGGAATACCTTTGAACCATTTTTTAAGTGTTGCTTCAGAGTAAGGCGTAAGATCGTGTTCTCCGTATTTTTGATGAAGTAGGTTACCGTATTTTTCTAAGTAACTTACACACCATTCAGCACGTAGTCCACCCATGGATTTCTTATTAGCAATTATTCTACGGCTACCAGAATAAATCATATCAGTATTAGACGTAGCAAGGAAACGTTCTCGTTTCTTTTTAAGGATAATTTGTACGGCTGTAAGAATATCCATTGCTGCGCCTGTAGCAAAGGCTACGCAATCTGGTCCTTTTTGCTGCCGGGGAATCCAAGACTGTTTTGTTACTTGTTCGTAAGGTTTCCACAGACAAGCGACTTTACTCTGTCCGAAATTAGTCAAATGATTGTGAGTACAAAAACGAGGACGACCTTTACTGTTTGGGTCTTCTGGAATCCAACCATCATTGAAAGCTGGAGCTCGAATTAAGAGCGGTGCCGCTAAAGCAGTCGTCAGGAAGTCTCGTCTTTTCATTTGATTTCTCTTAATACTGCTGCAAGATTGAACCAAAGTTCAATGTGCTTGTCAATTGTAGCTTCGGCATAATTTGTTTTAAGGTGGTTTGAAAAAGCAATAAGGAAAGGCTTATACTCTTCGAGTTGTGCCCCAAGGATTCCTCTGTTGCTTAGTGCAGTGATTTTGACGAGGTCTGCGACCTCTTTATGACCTACGGACGCAACACGTTCAAAGCTCTTGGCTAACTTTTCAAGGATCTCAGGGCTGGCATTTGCTGGAAGCCAGTTTTTGACTTTGATTGTAAAAGTATTGTCTATGATAATCAGCGGAGCTATACTTCGTTCGACAATAATTGTAATGTTTTTCAGAGGTAACAGGGTACCGTCTCGTGTACCTGCAATAATAAAGATGTAGGTGCCAGGAGTCCTTGAAGTAAAAAGTGTTTCTTGGCCATTCATAATAGTCCTATAGTCAACAGTCTCGGGGATCACAAGCCATTCGTAAGTGTCACAGTTACTAGCAGTAACGTCAATAGTAACCATTTCGCCAATGACACAAGTTTCTGGGGCTTTTACAATCAATTGCATGTCACTGCTGTCGACCTCTTGGTCGAAGGTGATTTCGAAATCATTGATTTTGACTTTGTTCTTTTCTTCGTTTCTATTAACAAAGAAAAAGAGTGCAACAAGAAACATAATAAATACAATAGTGCACGGAAAAATAACACTGAACTTTTTCATTGTAGTGTCCTTATAGTAAAGGCTGTTGAAGCGCCGGCTAAAATAGCAATTAGAATCCATATGCCGAAAATGATATAGTTTTTCATTAGGTTACCTTATGAAGAAAAGACACGCTATTACAGCAATATAAAATAATGCTGCAATAACTGCGCCGAGATACAATGCAACTAACACATTTACTAGGTCTTTCATTTGATTGCTTTTGACGTATTCAATCGAAGATAGACATTCAGAGCACCAATTACACTAACAATATTAGCTGCTACTACAGGATTAGCCATAATCCAGTCAGTACCTGCAAAGACGCCAAGAACACTAATAGCTAAAGTCAGCATATTAACAATTATCATTCGAGACTTGTACCATTTCTTCATTAGATTTCTCCAAGAGCCTTGAGTATGTGTGCACTGATAGTGTCCAATGTTTTTTCATCAGCAATTTCATTGCTGATTATTTCAACTACCAATTGAGCAAACTGCATAACTTGATCCTTAGAAAGTAAGTTACCAAGCTTAGAATCAAGTCTATGACAACTTGTTACTAGTTTCTCAGCTTTCATTAACAGGTCTGTCAGCGGCCCTGCTTTTAGAAGCAATTCATATTCATCTTCGCAGGAGTTGATCATCTCTTCGATCAACATTCTTAGAATTCCGACTTCATCTGTCAAACTAGTCAAATGACTAGAGCTTCCAAGCTCTGTTATTCTGACTCGAAATTTTGCTAATCTGTAGTTTTTAAGATTCTTTTGTTCTTCGTTTTTGAGGGTCATGGCTCCGCCATGGACCAAGCAACATTTACCATTAGGGATTGCTTTGAGATTACATTGGCCAGCACGCGTAGAAGCTTGGCATCTAGTGGGATCGTCATCTTTGACTCTTATGAATTTTTGGTCTTCCATGTTTTACCTTGATTCTAAAATCATTGGGTCTTGTTTTTGGCCAAAAATATGCAAAATCTTTTTATAGAGTCCCATATTATAATACGTATTTTTAGGCAAAAATGTGCAACAAAAATAGAAATTTTTCGGGATATCTTTTAGCGAAAAATGCACCCCGCTGTTAGTCAAAGGAGCTT
The DNA here is from genome assembly GCA_011052985.1 of Methylophaga thalassica. GTDB lineage: Bacteria > Pseudomonadota > Gammaproteobacteria > Nitrosococcales > Methylophagaceae > Methylophaga > Methylophaga aminisulfidivorans_A. The sequence goes on along the minus strand of DRHY01000282.1, from coordinate 75 downwards.
TCAATAACCCCTCCACCGGGTGGTGACCTGAAATCATTTTATAACCCCACCACCTCTGAACCAAGAGCCCCGAAC
>DRHY01000281.1 GCA_011052985.1 Methylophaga thalassica | reverse complement strand
TGATGAAACCGCTTTAGCCAATAACCGTGAAGCACTATGGCAATCGTTGCTGCAAATGACACCTCAGGCATTGGATTTATTTAATCCTGGTTACCCGCCGAGTGAAGATAGTGGATGGTTTGCCCTCGCATACAATATCAAAGCCTATCAATCCAATCCAGAAGTGCTTCAAGTAGCTTTGGAAGACTGGGCTAGAACATACCCAAATCATCCTGCCGATCCGGCAATTTACAAACAAACCCTCGAAGCCGGTACATTCATACCTAAAGATGTGGATGATATCGCCGTATTACTCCCAACGACAGGACCGTTTGTCGAAGCTGCAGCGGCGGTAAAAGAAGCCATCATTGCAGCACATTTTGCGAGTAACTCAACAGCGCAATTAGAGTTTTATGCCATAGAATCTGATCCACTCACAGGACAAAGTAATGTTATTTCACAATATGACAAAGCTGTTGCAAGTGGTGCAAAAGTCGTCATTGGACCGTTACAAAAATCCTCAGTAGAACAATTGGCAAAATACCCAGACTTACCTGTTCCCGTTATCGCGTTGAATCGTGTTGATTCAGACTCACAGACTTACTCTAACTTATATCAGTTTGGACTAGCACCAGAGGATGATGCAGAATCTGTTGCTGAGTTAGCAAAACTAAAAGGTTACAAACGCACTGTCATATTGGCACCAACTGGTGATTGGGGACAACGCATAGCGAAAAGCTTCACCAAAAAATGGCAGAGTTTGGGCGGTTCGATTATCTACAGCACAAGCTATGACGAAAATGATAATGATTTTCGTGAAACACTCATTCCTCTAATGGGATTAGACCAAAGTCAGCAACGTTATCAATCACTAAAATCCTCACTGGGTCGTTCTATGGAATTTGAACCTCGTCGTCGTCAGGATATTGATTTTTTATTCCTTGTGGCAAAACCACTAAAGGCTCGTCAGTTAGTCCCTCAATTGAAATTCCATCGCTCTGGTGATTTACCTATATTGGCTACGTCACATGCCTATTCTGGCTTTGTGGATCCACAACAAAACATTGACCTGAATAATCTAGTGATTACTGAATTACCCTGGGTTTACAGCACAATTGCTGAACAAGATCCTGTCTATATAGCACTACAAGATCAATCACCGCAGAACTATATGAACAATATTAAACTCTATGCTCTAGGCGTGGATGCTTATCGATTAGTATCAGAGCTGAACACTTTAAGTCGCGATACCCAAGCACAAATGAATGGTGCATCAGGCATATTGAGTGTGAGTGAACAAGGTCACGTCGTTCGTCATTTATTAACAGGTAAGTTTGAAGAAGGAGAGCTTAAGCTCACTCAATAAATGTTATTTGCCAGGGATAAAGGCTTAGAAATAGAAAGGCGTGTATGTCGTCATCTTGAAAAGCACGGACTTCGTTTAGTAGAACGAAATTATCTATGTAAAGGCGGCGAAATTGATCTAATCATGCGTGACAATAAGACACTGGTATTTATCGAGGTTAGATTTCGAAAGACCGTTACCTATGGCTCAGCACTTGAGAGTGTTGATAAAAAGAAACAAAACAAAATTATTCACGCTGCACAGCATTTTTTACAATCCACTGCGTCATCCAATGTCGCATGTAGATTTGATGTGGTCGCAGTCAGCCCTGACAATTCATCATTGAAAATAGACTGGGTTCAAGATGCCTTTCAACTCAATTAGTTAAAAGGTATGCAATCAGCATTTTAAGAAGGAACAAACAATGTTAAAACTCAAAAAAGCCGTCTGGTTAATTATTCCTGCAGCCATGTATCTGCAAGGCTGTGTTCCACTTGTTGCCACTGGTGCTGCTACAGGTGCATCTGTTGCTTATGACCGTCGTACTACAGGCTCTGTCATCGATGATCAAGGGATTGAATTCAAGGCTTCTTATGCCATATTCAACAATAAGGAAATTTACGATCAAAGCCATATAAACATCACCAGCTATAATGGTGTAGTTTTAGTGACTGGCGAAACACCAAGTGAATCGCTGAAACAGAAAGTCTATGACGAAGTAAAGGTCATCCCCAAAGTTAAACGTATTTATAACGAATTGACCATCGCTGCCCCTAGCTCACTTCCATCGCGCAGTAGTGATGCCTGGATAACCTCCAAAATTAAAGCGAAAATGACAACTAACAAAACGACTGACCCTATGTTCATCAAGGTGGTCACTGAACGTGGCATTGTCTATTTGATGGGTATGCTTAGTCATGCTGAGGCAGATCAAGCGGTCAACTTAGTCCGTAGTTCCGCCGGAGTTCAACGTGTCGTTAAAATCTTTGAATATACTGACTAAAACGTACCAATAACCTAATAAAAAGGGCTCTTCGAGAGCCCTTTTTTATTTAAAATGGTTTAACGACAACCAAGATAACAATTCCTATCAACATTAAAACAGGTACTTCATTAAACCAGCGATAGAAAACATGACTATGTTGATTGGCATCATTAGCAAATTTCCTCACCATTCCCCCACACACTCCATGATAGGCAAACAGCAATAAAACGAGTGTTAGTTTGGCATGAAGCCAAGGCATACTGGCGATTTGCTCTAAGGAATAATAACTCAATAACCACACACCAAAGATCAAAGTAAGAATCGCACTGGGCGTCATAATACCCCGATATAGCTTTCGCTCCATGACTTTAAATCGTTCATTTCCTGCCGCATCGTTAGTCGATGCGTGATAGACAAAGAGTCGCGGCAAATAGAATAAAGCGGAAAACCAGGTGATAACAAAAATGATGTGAAATGCCTTGACCCAGAGCATGGTGTACTCCCAAACAAAAACAGTGATAGTATCAAAGTTAAGAGAGAGGAGTATTTATGACGGAACAAAAAATAGATGATAGACGCCGCTTCAGCCGAATTCCCTTTGATGCCGTTGCACATATCAATGCTGATAATGGGGATTTGTTTCTAAATTGCCAAATAATTGATATCTCATTAAAAGGCGTTTTAGTGCATAAGCCTGGACAATGGCAAGGCGAAACAGGTGATAAGTGTCGATTAGACTTACTGCTCGACAATGCCCAAGTTGTCATTGAAATGGAGGCAGCTGTCGCTCACATTGATGATGATCAGATTGGCTTTGATTGCCTAGAAATAGATTTAGACAGTATTACTCACCTAAAACGATTGATTGAACTTAATCTAGCGGATGAAGGTTTACTTCATCGGGAGCTATCTTCTCTTATTGAAGGAAGTTAATCTGCCCTCTCTTTCAGAATATCGATCACTTCTGAAAGATGCTTCACAGCAAATGTTTTCATACCTTTGAATGGCTTTCTTGGTGCATTGGCATGAGGAACAATAGCATGCGTGAACCCATGTTTGCTGGCGTCTTTAATACGCTCTTCACCTGCCTGAACCGGCCGAATTTCTCCCGTTAAGCCAACCTCACCAAATAGCACCCAGTCTCTTGGCAATGCCCTGTTTCGCAAACTGGAAATAATCGCCGCAATAACCGCTAAGTCAGCGCCCGTCTCACTCAGCTTTACACCACCAACCACATTAATAAACACATCTTGGTCATGACAGGTAATATCACCATGTCGATGCAGGATAGCGAGTAACATAGCCAATCGGTTTTGTTCCAAACCAACGGCAACGCGGCGAGGATTACCAAGTGGGCTCGTGTCAACAAGGG
>DRHY01000280.1 GCA_011052985.1 Methylophaga thalassica | reverse complement strand
TTTGGTCACACCTGCCTGACGACATATTTCATTGACGCCAACACTGCTATAGCTGCTCTGCCAAATCAGCGTTAATGCTGTTTCTAATAATTTTTCTTTCGTTTCTGAAGTCGACACAATCTTTCACGGCTTTGTAATTTTAGGTCTTTAGTATAGATACCGATTGGTTTAACTAGCAAGGTAAAAATGTTGTGGGCGAGTAGTTTTAAACTAAACTTTAAGCAACTGAAAAAAAATGGTAACTTCTATATCATTGTTTTTATGATGGTTATATATTATCTATATCATGCAGTTTAAATCTTGACTAGCATACCGCTCGGTATGTATCATTCATAAGTTAATGTCTAAAATAAGCAGTGTTGTCTCTGTATTACATCTGCCGAATCTACTCACGGAGAGTTTGATGTCTGATTTATCGCCTAGTCATAAAAAAAATGGCCTGTCTAAATGGTTATTAGGAATAGGATTTGTTGCTATCACAACGTTCACCTATGTTTCCTATGCGGCTAGTGAAGACGAAAAAACAGCAACAGCGGCGGATACGCCGCCTGCACCAGTAGCTGAAATCATTACTGTCGAACCGCAAACGGTTCGTATCTGGACGGATTTTTCTGGACGTTTAAGTGCAGTAGATACTGCGGAAATAAAAGCTCAGGTCAGTGGTGAGTTACAAAAAGTTCTGTTCACGGATGGTCAAACTGTAAACAAAGGTGATTTACTATTTGTTATTGACCCACGCCCATACAAAGCGGCTGTGAACAGTGCTGAAGCAAAATTAGCTTCTGCAAAATCTAAAGCCACTTTAGCTAAAGACGAATTAGCACGTGCTGAAAGTTTGGTTAAAGGTAAATTAGTCTCTGAAAGTGTTTTTGATGCAGCAAAAAACACCAACCAAGTTGCGCTTGCCGATATACGCGAAGCTGAGAGTGCCTTATCGCAAGCAAAATTAGATCTTGATTATTGTTACATTCGCGCGCCATTTTCAGGGCAGCTAAGTCGTGCAGAGCTGACTGTGGGTAATATCATCGAAATGACTCCTAGCTCACCAGTATTGACTACGATTGTGTCAAATGATCGGGTGTATGCCGAGTTTGATATTGATGAAACAAACTATATCAAAATTAAGCATAGCCTAAATAAACAAGCGAAAATGCCAGTAGAAATGACTCTGGCTGCGGATGCTGGCACTGTCTACAAAGGCGATGTGTATTCATTGGATAATAAACTCGATATTGCTAGCGGTACTATTAGAGCTCGAGCCATTTTTGATAATACAGACGGTATCTTGACACCGGGAATGTATGCCAATGTACGTGTGGGCTCAATAGACAAACAAAGCGTTTTGCTCATTCCAAACAGAGCGATTGGTACTAATCAATCACAAAAGTTTGTCATGGTAGTGAATCCAGAGAATATCGCGACTTATCGTCCTGTAGAGATTGGTGGTTACCACCAAGATCAACGCATCATCACATCAGGCTTAGAAAATGGCGATAGGGTCATAGTCAATGGGCTTTCTCATATTCGTCCCAATAGTCCGGTGAATCCAAAACCGATTGCACAAGCCAAAGACAGTACAGAGTAATTAGAAAGCAGCTCGATTGCCTGCTTACCCTAGTCAAGGAATACAATGAATATTTCTAAGTTTTTTGTCGATAGACCCATATTTGCGGGCGTATTATCGGTTCTTATTTTTATCGCCGGTTTACTGTCGATGTTTCAACTGCCTATTTCAGAATATCCTGAAGTAGCGCCACCCTCCGTTGTTGTTAATGCACAATTTCCTGGTGCAAACCCTAAAGTCATCGCTGAAACAGTGGCGAGACCACTGGAAGAGCAGTTGAGCGGTGTTGAAAACATGATCTATATGTTTTCTCAGGCGACCTCTGATGGACGCATGACGCTGACCGTCACCTTTAAAATTGGTACGGATCCCGATTTAGCTCAGCAAATGGTACAAAATCGAGTAACCCAGGCCACACCCCGATTACCTGAAGTGACTCGTCAACTAGGTGTGACCGTTGTTAAAAGCTCACCTGATTTGACCATGGTGGTGCATTTAATCTCTCCTGATAAAAGTTATGACGAGTTATATCTGCGTAACTATGCTGTCTTACATGTAAAAGATGAGCTTGCCAAAGTCGAAGGTGTTGGTAATGTCCGCCTATTTGGCTCTGGTGATTATGCAATGCGTATCTGGTTAAACCCAGATAAAGTCGCAGAGCGAGGATTGACCGCCAATGATGTTGTCGCTGCTATCAGAGAACAAAACGTTCAGGTAGCTGCCGGTATTATCGGTGGTGCACCCATGACCAACGCGGTGGATGTACAGTTACCCATCAATGCCAAAGGCAGACTGGAAACACCAGAAGAGTTTGAAAACATCATCATCCGAGCGGGTAAGGACGGCCAGATTACTCGTTTGAAAGATGTGGCACGCGTTGAATTACAAGCCGCTGAGTTTAGCTTGAATTCGATGTTGAATAATCAGCCAGCCGTTGCTATTCCTATCTTTCAATCGCCTGGCGCTAATGCCATTGAAATTTCAGATAATATTCGTGCCACTATGGCGCAGCTGAAAAAGAATTTCCCTGTGGGTGTCGACTATAGCGTGGTTTACGATCCTACCGTCTTTGTAAGAGATTCAATTCATGCCGTTATCAAAACCTTACTTGAGGCGCTGCTTTTAGTTGTTATCGTGGTTGTAGTGTTCTTACAGACATGGCGTGCTTCACTGATTCCTCTTCTTGCTGTGCCTGTATCGATTATTGGTACCTTTGCATTAATGCATGTGTTTGGTTTTTCCATCAATACCTTGTCACTGTTCGGCTTAGTATTAGCCATTGGTATCGTCGTTGATGATGCCATTGTTGTGGTAGAGAATGTGGAACGAATATTATCTGAAATTTCAATGGCATTAGCGCCAGGCGATTGAAAGATAGGAATAGCAACGGCTGGCTGATTATTCAACATCGAATTCAAG
>DRHY01000279.1 GCA_011052985.1 Methylophaga thalassica | reverse complement strand
CTCGTAAGGAGTTGAGAAAGTCTAAGTTCTCTTCACCCGGTATACCAAAGATATACTCGACCCCTTCGTTTTCCAGCGCTTTGACGAGTAGGTCTGATGTTTTCATGATATTTCCTTATCGTAAGATGAGAGCAATCTGAACTGTGTTGTGTTCGATTATAATGCCATAAATCAATCTATGGCTACGGCGGAATGATGCCAATTTCAACACGTCTATTCATGGCACGACCTTTACTGCTTAAATTTGAGCGAATAGGCATCGTATCGGCATAAGCCTCAATCCTAAATTGCGTGGCTTTTAACTCAGGGTATTTCAACAAGGTCATAAGTACTGAGGTAGCACGAGCTGCCGATAGTTCCCAGTTCGAACGATAAATATCTGATCGTAATGGCAAATTATCACTGTGGCCTGACACGATGAATTGTGTATCAATTTCAGCAAGCACTTTAGCAATGTAATTGAGAACGGGCACAAAGTTGGCTTTTAAATCAGCCTGACCTGATGGAAAAGATGCCCGTTCATTAATGCGAATAATGACCCTATCCTCTATGGTTTCTAGACTTATCAGTCCGGCCTCAATTGCTTTGGCAAACTTTTTCCTTAAGAGCAGGGTTAAGCTATTGGCTTTTGCGATTTGATAGACCTGGGCGTCATGAATTTTAAGCATGTTTTCGTTAGAACTTTGAATATTTTGCCTGATATCAGCGAGTGGCGTGACCTTGTCACTAGGGGCAGGAGAAAATGTTTGTTGAATGATACTAGTGCCTTTGACAATATCTTTGACGGGATCTGGCCTGTCTACACCAAAGGCATTCTCCATAGACTTCACGACCATCTTAAACTGCAGAGCGTCAATTTCAGCCATCGACAGTAGCAATACAAAAAAGCACATCAATAACGTCATTAAATCGGCAAAAGTAGCGAGATAACGAGGTTGACCGACACTTTTTTTCGCTTGCCGAATAGCTGGTGGTTCCGAACTCATGAATTAAATGTTTAGATCCTTGATGAATAAATGGATTGTAACACCAAAATAGCATATTCAATTCATTGATTGAAAACACATATTATGGTTTATTACATATTCATGACCACCACCAGAATGGATGCTTATGGCGATGTTTTTATCTGACTATTTATTCATGATGCGTTAGGATGAGTTACCAGTAACAGAGAAGTTTATCTGCTCTGTTACATATCAAATAATAATTAGAATAGAGACGTATATAAGACAGATGAATCGTTATACACTTCACAAAAACAAGCTATTGATTTATTCCTGTCTTTTAGCATTATTACTGATTATTACTGCCACTGTTCTTAGTACAGTATTGACTGAAAAAGCCTTATATCAACGTCAACTATCCACTCAATCACAACTAGATAAATACCACGATCTGCTTTCAGCTGACTTGAATAGCTATGTTCAGACCATTGATGTGTTGAGCAGCCTTTTTATAGTTAATCCATCAATATCTCAAGCTGACTTTCAGCAAGCAGTAAGATATTTGGTCAATGATGACTCTGTCATTCGAAACATTACTGCCGCTCCAGACATGAAGATTCGTTATGTCTATCCAGAGCAGGGTAATGATGACGTAATTGGATTGGATTATCGTCAGCTACCTGAGCAACCAGAACCGGCAGAAAGAGCGAGGTTGACAGGTAAAGTGGTTGTGGCAGGTCCTCTTACCTTAAAGCAGGGCGGTGAAGGCCTCATCCTCAGAAAACCGGTTTATCTGAACGGACAAGATAAAACTGACAAAACCTTCTGGGGCCTCATTTCTATTGTGCTGGATCTGCAACGATTTGAAGCCGAAAACCACCTTGGCGATGACTCATTCTTTCAGTTTGCTATCAAGGGAAGAAATAGTTTAGGTCGTGCTGGCGATGTTTTTTTTGGCGATCCTGAGATATTTGATCAGGGGGCACTGACTAAGACATTAAAACTTCCGGAAGGTGAGTGGTTGTTGGCTATACAACCCGTTGGTGGCATGCATGAGTCTGACAAAACCTATTGGCAACGCACCTTGATCATCTACGGCTTTACATTACTGATAATGATATTTCTGATTATCATTGTGCGATTTTTTTCTATAGCCACAGTCGCTAATGCGAAATACAGAAAGTTAATTCATAGCTCACCGGTACCCTATGTGATGCTGACGAGTGAGCAAAAGGTATTGTTTATTAATCATGCTTTTACAGACACCTATGGCTATGATGCTGACAATATTGACTCCTTACCCGAGTGGCCAGAATTAATCTCATTAGCTCAGAAAAATCGACATGCTTATAATTTTGAAACCGAAGAGGATGCTGAGTTATCACATATTCAAGGCTTGACCTCTGCCTTTGAAATCAAGCTGCATACGCAAAATAACAAACAGAAAGTAGCGCTAGTCAATAGCTCGCTAGTAGAAAATTCCTTTGGTGATCAGACCCTGCTTGTTGTCTATGACATTACTGTTAGGAAAGAAGCTGAAGAACAATTACGTTTTTCATCTCGGGTCTTTAATCAGGCGCAAGAGGGTATTATCGTCACTGAGACCAATGGCACAATCATTGATGTCAATCCTGCGTTTTGTGATATCACCGGCTATTATCGTGAGGAAGTCATTGGCAAAAAGCCCAATATGCTCAAATCTGGTCGTCATTCACGCGCCTTTTTCACTAACCTTTGGCAGTCGCTTACTGAGCATGGTTACTGGCAGGGAGAAATATGGAATAAACGTAAAAACAATGAGTTATATGCTGAGTTACTGACGATTTCAGCCTTGATTGAAGAAGATGGCTCAACCAAACATTATGTCGGTCTGTTTTCCGATATTACTCATGTTAAACAGCAGCAAGAAACACTTGAGTTGATGGCACATTATGATGTGTTAACCAAACTTCCTAATAGGGTCTTATTTGCCGATCGTTTTTCCCAAGCCGTTGCTCATTGCAAACGCACACAAACGATGTTGGCCGTTTGTTTTCTCGATTTGGATAACTTTAAGCCGGTTAACGATACTTATGGACATGATGCTGGTGATCAATTGCTGATTGAGGTCGCCTCGCGGCTAAAAAGCAGCGTTCGTGAAGAAGATACTATTTCTAGGTTTGGAGGCGATGAGTTTGCCATTATTTTTAGAGATATTCATTCTGAGCATGAGTGTGAAGAGTTTCTAAAGCGGATTCATACCTCACTTGCACAGCCCTATCAAATTGATGAGTTACGTTTGACCATTAGTGCCTCTAGTGGTGTGAGTTTTTACAGTGATGAACATGATGATCTTGATACCCTGCTTCGTCATGCTGATCAGAGTATGTATAAGGCAAAGCTGACGGGCAGAAATAATTACCAGTTATTCAATTCAGCTGACAATGAACAAACCATAGAAAAACAAACGAGATTAAATGAAATTCGTGAGGGACTTCGCTCTGACCAGTTTTGTCTGTTTTATCAGCCAAAAGTAAATATGCGAACTGGAGAAGTGTTTGGGGTTGAAGCTCTAATTCGTTGGCTACATCCGACCAAAGGATTGATCCCTCCCATTCAATTTTTGCCTCTAATTATCGACTCTGAACTGGAAGTTGAAATGGGCTTATGGGTTGTTAATGCCGCGCTAGATGAACTTGAATCACTCCATAAAGCAGGTAAAAAACTCGAAGTGAGCGTTAACATTTCATCTTACCACTTACAATCCTCAAGTTTTATCAAAGATATCGAGTCAGCGTTGACTGAACATCCCGGTTTGGCATCAAGCTACTTTCAATTAGAAATTGTGGAGACCAGTGCTTTGGGGGATATTGGAGCTATCACTAGAGTGTTAAAACAATGCAGCGATGTCTTAGGTGTATCGGTTGCACTCGATGATTTTGGAACGGGGTATTCCTCACTAACGCATTTGCGTCATCTAAATGCTCGCACTATTAAGATTGATCAAAGTTTCATTCGTGACATGCTTGATGATCCACAAGATTATACGATTGTTGACGGTGTGACGGGCTTGGCAGAGTCCTTTAATCGCCAAGTCATTGCAGAAGGTGTTGAAACCATCGAGCATGGCCTCATGTTAATGATGATGGGCTGTGAAAGCGCCCAAGGCTATGGTATTGCACGTCCAATGCCATTTGACCAACTCTCAGAGTGGCTAGACTCCTACGAGCCCGTTAAGGCCTGGTTAGAAGCCGGTAAAGAAGTCTTGTCACCTCAACGTGAAGCGATTAAGTTTCTTCTACTGACACTGAAACGTTGGCATGAGCTATTTGAAAGCAGCGTCAATGCTAATGAGCATGGAGCTAGTCTTCATTGGCCAATTCTGGATCGGCACCGAAGCCATTGTGGACGTTGGATCCAACGGGTCACCTCGCAGCAGCTATTTTCACCACTATGGTTAGTTGAATTTGAGGATAAATATGTCAATTGGCAACAGTTGGCAAATGATATTTATCATTTGGTTATGTCAGATCAACACGAAAAAGCCTTTGAAAATATGCGTGACTACAACACTAAATATAGACAGTTGTTAAATCACATCAATCAATTTGAGTATCATTGAGTTTGAACTAGTAGCTGACCGTCTGAAAAGAAACTTCGCTTACTCATTACAGTCATAATTGTTGATAAGGTTATTCTCATTGAGTGAAATGATATGCGTGTATTTTTTGTCTTTTTCGTCCTTTGTCTTTCGGCATGTAGTAATTTACCCATGGCGATTAAAGACGCACCAAAACCAGATTTGATGTTATCGCAGGTCTCAAATGCAGCTTCTCAGTACCAAGGTCAATCAGTTCGATGGGGCGGACAGGTAATCACCGTAGATAATGATGAAGCAGGGGCTATCGTGCAGATTGCCCAATTTCCTTTGAATACTTTTGGTAGACCGAATACTAATGCTGATAGTGAAGGTCGCTTCATCATCAGCAGTAAATCGTTCATTGATCCCTATGTCTATAAAAAAGGCACGATGATTACGGTAGCTGGACAGGTGTCAGGTACGCAGAATGTTACCGTCGATAAAGCAAACTTATCCTTGCCTGTAGTTAATATGTCTGAGCTTTATCGTTGGACGCCCTCAGATTATGAAAAAGAGCCGTATTGGAAGCGGTATCCATACTACGATCCCTTTTTTGATCGGCCTTATTATCCACCAGGATGGGGACCATCCTGGCGTTATAATAATCGCTTGTACTGGTGAAATTAAGCGATTTCGATCAGTGTTTCGCCGGGCGTAACACGATCGCCTTTTTTCACATGAAGCGCTTTAACTGTGCCGGAAATATTAGCCAGTAATTCGGTTTCCATTTTCATGGCTTCCATGACTAACAGTGATTGACCGGCTTCAACTTCATCACCTTCTGTGACCAATACTTCTACCACATTGCCTGGTAATGGTGCTGTAACATGACCAGGCTCAGTAGCTTTCTTACGACCTCCGGAGCCATTGCCTTCACTGACATATTCGTTGAGTGACTCAAAAGTAACTTCTTCAGGCATGCCATCAATAGAGATGTAAAATTTACGTTTGCCGCCACCGACATCACCTACGCCGG
>DRHY01000278.1 GCA_011052985.1 Methylophaga thalassica | reverse complement strand
TCAAGTAACGCCACTCGTTCACGGCAGGCGAGATATTCTGCTGTGGCTCCCCAGCCGTTATATTCAGAGGCGACCCAATAGCCCGCGTATTCCGTTAATTTAGTGGTTAAAGCAGAAACACGGTGATGAAAACCGCTGAATTTAGTCATGCGAGGTAGCTCCTCTGGTGTAGTTCGGTGGGCAATAGAGCGCGGAAATTCGTTCTCAGCGCCATAAATTCGGACGTGAATATCTGTGGGGTTCCAGCCGTTTGATGAGTCAATATCATCCGGACAGGCCGATGAGCCACACAGTAAATCTCTATCAGCACGGATCAAGACATAATCCCCAGCCCGAGACCAAGGCTCATCCATGAAGACCGTGCCACAGGCACCGATTTCAGTATTAAAAAATAGATTAATGGCTGGCCATCCTGCACGGGGGGCAATGCCATACGGAGCGAGCACGCGATTAAAATTATCGGTGCAGCTGACATGGCCAAAGTAACCACTGTCTTCATAAAATTTGGGCGTGCAAGCAAACATAAAGCTATCGTGTCTGCCAACGGTGTCCTGCACTACCTCTACCATCGATAGCATATCGGGCCCTAAAAAACGCGAATGCAAGCCAGGAATAGGATTACTCACCCCCATGATGGTACGAGTGGCCGTTGGATCTAAGCCGACTTCCTTGCCTTTATCTAACGCCTTTTTATCAAAGGCAATAAAGTCAGAGCACTGTTTACCTGAGACATCAATCACCTGTATCCACTCACCTTTTTTGACTTCATAAGTAAGCGCTGTCGCTCTTTTAACTCGGTATTCAGCTTTAATATCCGCTAGCGGCGCGGGCAAAATTTCTGTTTTTCCTTCAGCAAAATCAACACTGACATGTAATTCGGTCGCAGGTTGATGCTGATCAATACTCATATCGGCACCCGCTGCGACAACGACCAGGCTGATGGCTTCTTTAGCTACCAATGTCTCAGGCATCTCTCCGGCAAGACAAATCGCTTTCTGCAGCATGTCATTGCTTACCTGCCATTGTTCAAATTGCGAACGCAAGCAAAGGGATGCGCTGCCACTTTGTGCTAATTGTTGAAGAATATGTTCGGCGTTTCCAGCTGTTTTATTACCTAGCAAATGAGGAGCAACTTCGCCCTGCCGATTGATAACAATAACCTCCGCTGACTGCACACCATCCAAACTGGTGATGGTGATGCTATCTCCCTGATTGAGATCTAGCTTTATGGCTTTCTGACCTCCAATACGATACTGGCTTGTATTAACGATGGGTTGAGTAATCATCAAGTCATCAACTGTTTGCTCGGGACGATTCATTTGCACGGTAATTGACCTTCATTTCAATGTGGAATCAGATCAAAGCTGTTCGTTCTTGGTGCGTATCAACGAAATCCTGTCCCATAACCGTGCAGTTTTCCAAACTGTGGTTTGAGATCCGCTTTGAGTTTTCTCAGCAGTTAATAATATTTACTAGCAGTAACTTTGTTCAATCCTCATGAGGTGTTACCTCATTGGGGTTAAGGTCAATAAAATCAGGCTATTTGGCACAAAACCTGCTGTTTATGACTTAAAAAAAGCAGTAAACAACGATGATTCATTTATCAATGATGATGTGAAGAAATTAAAGGCTCTTGAATCATGATTAGTATTAAGCTAAAACTTTGGCAATCCATTCAAGAATGGGTAATAAATCTCTTTCGTGGTGTAACAAAAAATGCCACACCAAGCACACCGCTTGACTACAATGACTTAGCATTTACCCTAGCGGCTGCGAGTGAAATCAGCAAAACGTTGCCGCTGGTGTTAACCCGCTTTCAAGAGCAATTGAATGATGTGTTAGTGGAGCAGCAACGTCCCCAGCTGTTTGTGTTATTTAGTCAACCATCTTCCTCAGAATCATTTTTACATCACAGCCAAGACCTTTCTCCCTCGGCCACATTCATTCAATCTATTCATCGAAAATTCACGGTGGGAAGAGCGCCAACTGCCGATGTTATTGACATAGGCACCGATTCAAATTCGCTAAAGATTATTCCCAAACGCTTGTTTGAGCATGACAATCAGATCGTCTGGTTACTTTTTGCCTTCCATGCTGATTTGCCCAATCCCAAACTGCTAAGCTGGCATAGTGCCTCGATTGAAAACACCCTGAGTAAAGGTCTTCAAGCGTGGCACCAACGCGAAGACCAAATTAATCAAGCCATCGAAGCCGAACGGGCGATGTATGCAGCAGAACTACATGACTCACTGGCACAAGTGCTCGGTTATTTGAGAATGAAGAGCGTCAAGCTCGATAAACTGTGTGATGCACCTGAATACCAAGCCTTACAACCCATTAGCAAAGATCTGGCGAATTATACTCAATGTGCTTATCACCAAACGCGTGAGTTAATCACCTCATCTCGCTTAAGCATGCAAAGTGATAATTTGTCTCATGGAGTCATCAACTCCATCAAAGAATTTGAACATCAGTCAGCCATCGTATTTGATTTGGACAACCGCTTACCGCTCAATATGCTGACACCACAACAGTCTATGCAAATGCTTTACATCATCCGCGAAAGTCTCAGTAATATCGTGCGGCACTCACATGCCACATTCGCTCGCGTTGTGTTATTACTAAAAAATAGCCAACGATTAGAAATTCAAATTGAAGATAACGGTATTGGAATCGATCCAGATGCAGCACGAACAGACAGTTTTGGTTTACAAATTATGAAAGAGCGCGCTGAACGCATTGGGGCAGAGTTAACGATCAATCCAGGCAGTGATGGTGGCACACGCATCTGTCTGAACCTGACCATTGGAGATGATGTATGACTGACGCCCAACTCTCCGTCGTTGTTGTGGACGATCATCCTTTATTTCGTCGTGGTGTCGTGGAGATGATCAATGACAGCGATACAATGCATGTTATCGCTGAATACGATAATGCCCAGTCACTGTTAGCTAACCTCAGTTCTACCTATCCCGACATTCTATTGCTCGATATGCAGATGCCAGGCGAATCGGGTCTCAGTGTGTTGAAACAGATTCGTCAGCAAGATGACAAACTGAAAATCATCATCATTACCGCTTGTAGTGACCAAGATAAATTAGTGGATGCCTTACGTTATGGCGCCAATGGTTATCTGCAAAAAGACACCCCGCCGGATGAGATTCTCAGCCAAATCTACTCTGCTATGAATGGCAGCGTCGCGATTAACCCAGGTGCAGTCGCCTCATTAGCCAGCCACATTCGTGATAAACCTGAAGCAGAAGTCACCCATACTAGCGAAGCGTTAACGCATATGACGGATCGTGAGCGTGAAACGCTTTTCTACATTGTGAAAGGGCTTAACAATAAACTTATTGCACGTGAGTTAGGCATTAGTGATGGTACGGTTAAAGTCTATGTGAAGAACTTGTTGCGAAAACTCAATCTTCATTCACGACTAGAGTTAGCAGCATGGGCGCATAAAAACTTGCCTGATGACCTGTTAAACAAGGACGGATAAATGGCCTTGTTGAACTGGACACGAAAACCATCAACACGCGTGAGTGATAACCAGCTTGCTGCCATTGTTGATAGTCTAAATGACGTGGTGATGATGTTGGATAATCACCATCATATTCAGATGCTTAATCGTTGCTGGGAAACCATTACAGGTATTCCGGTTAGAGAGGCATTAAACCGGCCTTTTTCTGACTTCTTACACCCTGAAGATATACCAAACTGGTCGAAATTACTCCAGTCAATGGGACCAGAGAGTAATGAACTCATTTGGTTCAGACTGATCTGCGATACTGGCGAATTACGTTGGTGTGAAATGCGTATCCAGCAGATGAATGCTGATGTCACTTCACCACTATCTGCCACGATTTGTGACATCACACCACAAGTGCGTAATGATCAAGTGACCAATGCCAATCATCGCAGCCTACAAAGCCTAGTGGATAGACTACCTGCCATGCTCTATCGAGCACGCAACAATATCAGTTGGACCATGGAATATGTCAGTCAAGGCTGTGAACTAGTGACGGGTTACAGCGCAGAACAACTGCTCAATCAATCCCAAATATCACTCGGGTCGATTATTCATCCCGATGATGCCAGTTATGTTTGGGAAAACGTTCAAATTGGTCTTCAAGCACAAACGACATTTGATCTGAAATATCGTCTAACCAAAGCCGATGGCTCAGAGATCATCGTGCAAGATACCGCTCGAGGGTTGTATTCCGAAAGCGGTATGGTTCTGGGTATTGAGGGCATTATTCTCCAGTGTATCTAGCACACTAAATGTAATCTAAGCCTCTATTTTATATAGGGTAAGTCGCCTTACCCTTTAGGGATACCCCCTCAAGAGGATGTTGTCATTTCACAAATCTAGTTACTTTATTTTAGACCGCTGTGATTGCTCACAGCTAAAAATGACATATACCTATAACGGAGAGACTTATGGCAACTCGTGTAGCGATACTTGGCGCTGGACCAAGCGGCATGGCTCAGCTGAGAGCATTTCAATCAGCACAAGAAAAAGGCGCTGATATTCCTGAGCTCGTCTGCTTTGAAAAGCAAAATGATTGGGGTGGCCAGTGGAATTACACTTGGCGTACAGGTTTAGATGAAAATGGCGAACCGGTACATTCGAGTATGTATCGTTATCTTTGGTCAAATGGACCAAAAGAATGTCTGGAATTTGCTGATTACACCTTTGAAGAACACTTTGGCAAAGCGATTGCCTCGTATCCACCACGTGAAGTGCTTTGGGACTACATCAAAGGTCGTGTTGAAAAAGCCGATGTCCGCAAATATATTCGTTTCAATAGCGCCATTCGTCATGTTGACTACAATGAAGACACTGAGACCTTCACCGTCACCGTTCAAGATCACACCAACGATACAGTCTACTCAGAAGAGTTTGATTATGTCGTCTGTGCTACCGGCCACTTCTCCACACCAAAAGTGCCTAAATTCGAAGGTTTCGATAAATTTGGCGGTCGTATTCTGCATGCCCATGACTTCCGTGATGCCTTGGAGTTTAAAGACAAAACCGTCTTACTCGTCGGTAGTAGTTACTCAGCAGAAGATGTCGGTTCACAGTGCTATAAATATGGTGCCAAAAAACTCATCAGTTGCTATCGCACCGCGCCAATGGGCTACAAGTGGCCAGAAAACTGGACTGAAAAACCAAATCTAGTTCGTGTCGATACTGATACCGCTTATTTTGCTGATGGCAGCTCAGATAAAGTTGATGCAATTATTTTATGTACCGG
Source organism: Methylophaga thalassica (assembly GCA_011052985.1). Classification (GTDB taxonomy): domain Bacteria; phylum Pseudomonadota; class Gammaproteobacteria; order Nitrosococcales; family Methylophagaceae; genus Methylophaga; species Methylophaga aminisulfidivorans_A. The sequence continues at coordinate 1,541 of DRHY01000278.1, read as the reverse complement.
CTATTTACATCACTTCCCTTTCCTTAATGACAACCTTCGATTAAAAACTGATAACCGTCTGTGGCCATTAGACCTTTACCGTGGTGTGGTGTGGGAAGACAATCCAAAATTCTTCTACCTCGGCATGCAAGACCAGTGGTACAGCTTCAATATGTTTGATGCTCAAGCTTGGTATGCACGTGATGTGATCATGGGCCGTATTCCATTGCCATCACTAGAAGAAATGAAAGCCAACAGCATGGAATGGCGCGAAAAAGAACTCACACTGGAAACAGCTGAAGAAATGTACACCTACCAAGGCGATTACATTCAAGAACTCATCGATATGACGGATTATCCTTCTTTCGATATTCCCGCTGTTAACAAAGCCTTCCTTGAATGGAAACACCACAAGAAAGAAGACATCATGGCGTTTCGTGATCACGCCTATGCCTCAATTATGACTGGCACCATGTCTCCCAAACACCATACCCCATGGATCGAAGCATTAGATGATTCGCTAGAAACCTATCTATCGGATAAGAGCGAAGTCGACAAAAAAATCAGCGCTTAACTCATTGAACTGTTCAATAATAGGAAATACGATGTCCACAGTAACAAAAATGATTGATAAATCTGTCAGCCCTATCGAGACCGATTTAGATGGCTGGGTGAAACACGCCGGCAATCCAACCATGAAAACCTGGATTGAATACAAAAGTGCAGATGAAAGAACCTTATCGGGTTGCTGGGAAGCCACACCAGGTACCTATCATGCGACGTATGCGGCATGGGAGTTTGTCCATATCATTTCTGGTAAAGCCATTGTGACACCAGAAGGTGGCGAGCCTATCACCCTTACAGCTGGTGAAGCCATGTTGTTCGAAAAAGACTTTATAGGCACCTGGGAAATCCAAGAAACCGTGCTAAAACACTTTGTGCTTAACCTGTAATTTGTCGGTTACACTTAGAGTCCTAAAAGGGGATGTTCATCCCTTTTTTATGTGGTTAACAAATGGAAGCTACCGATGATTAAAGCGATGTTTATTGCTGACCAATCCCTTGGTCAACAACGACAAGTGACACAAATCGAACTGGTCAAAGGTAAAGGCATTGTGGGAGATCGAAACTTTGACCAAGCTCGCTGGCCGGGACAAAACATTACCTTTATTGAACAAGAGCAAATCGATCAGTTCAATCAAGACTATCAGCAACAGATTGGTCTCGCTGATACCCGCAGAAATATCATCACCACCGGTATTCGCTTAAACGATCTGGTCGGAAAAGAATTCATGATTGGCGAGACACGTTTTAAAGGTGTCGAGTTATGCGAGCCTTGCGCCACACTCGGTCGCTTACTCGCCAATGACACCATTCTCAAGAAAGAGGTTGTTCGTGCCTTTGTTCACAAAAGTGGCCTTCGGGCAGATGTCATCTCTAATGGTGTAATTGATGACTCCATGGATATCAGCATTCTATAAAGCCTAATATCCTTGAGACTTGCAGTGCTTGCCTACTGCTGTTCCACCAATACCTCAGCTCGGTAAAACGCCTCTTTACTC
>DRHY01000277.1 GCA_011052985.1 Methylophaga thalassica | reverse complement strand
CATCACGTAGGCGTAGTTTTCTTTCCTGCTCTTCAGCCAAAATAGCTTTAATTTCCAGCATCACACCATCCACATCAGCGGCCTCTGTACTCTCTTCGAAAAGGCCTGTCAGTTCTGTGTCGGGCAGTAATTTGCCATTCTCAAACAATGACCATATTTCTTTTTCAAACTGGGTGTGGCGTAACTCGGGAGCGAACTGTGCATAGTAACGCGTCATATTTTGCACATCACGATTTAACATGGCTTGTGCATTATTATTCGCTACCGCATTCACGGCTTGAGGCAGGTCAATAATGACAGGGCCATTCTCATCTACCAGCACATTAAACTCGGATAAATCCCCATGAACGAGTCCTGCACAGAGCATCTTTTTCACTGAGTGCATGACGATAAGGTGATCTTCGATAGCTTGTTCGGCAGACATGGAAACATCGTTAAGGCGCGGTGCCACATCTCCATCCTCATCGGTGATCAGCTCCATCAATAACACGCCATTCAGACAATCATAAGGTTGGGGTACTCGCACCCCAGCACCGGCTAATAAATACAGTGCATCCACTTCGGCGTTTTGCCAGGTTTCTTCTTGTTGCTTTCGACCGAATTTAGAGCCTTTTTCCATGGCGCGGCCGCGGCGACTATTACGCACTTTTCGACCTTCTTGATATTGGGCGGCTTTTTTAAAACTTCGCTTGACGGCATCTTTGTAGACTTTTGCACAGCGAATGTCATCACCACAGCGAACAACGTAGACATCGGCTTCTTTTCCGCTCATTAAACGACTAATCACGTCATCGACAAGGCCATCATCAACAAGCGGCTGAATTTGTTTTGGTATTTTCATCGTTGTGTTTGTATCACTCAAGCGTATCCAAGAAAAGATACTGTGCAGTATAAACTACAGCGGTGTGAAGAAAACCAGTGGAAGCTCGATGATAGCCTGTTCATTGTTAGCCAAAATCATGCAGCTACTGATCGACTGTGAGAAACAACGGTTAGATCTTGAGAAGGCATGAGAGCAGAAAAGGGTAAAAAGTATTGCTGTTAACCGAGTCTGATGGCCCAGTTGCCATTATGCTGCTGATTACAGGCTTCTTCGGTATCGTAGGAAATATGATCTGTAATACGTTTTAGTTTGATATCGATAGCCTGGAATTCAGATTGAATAAGTGACACTAAAGTCTGACAATCATCAGACTCAAGGTAATTCTTCAAATTCTCGTTTGTATTAAATACACAAACAACCTTTAGGCTCTGTGGGTAATTGTCATAATTAACCAAGTGAGTTAACCATTGGAAACCGTTGATATCTTTTAATGCTTGCTCACAGACATCCGTCAACGTTAAGCGAAGTTGGTTATCAATTTTTTTATCTGTTTTACGCATCGTTTAATTCATCTAATTAAGAGCTGATGAGCGAACTTACACAGTTTATTCAGCTACCTTTTCTGTGAGTCTTTTAGGTCTAATTATTTATTGCTTGGCCTAAATCCCATTTAGGCTTTTTCATCCCCAGTCTGAATATAGCCTACCCACTCTTCAATCGGCATGGTGCCGCCTTCTTCTGAGACTTGTGATAATTCGTTTTCACGTAACACGTCTTGCATGATATCGACACGTTTCCAGGCCGCGATTGGTGTTTTACATTCTTCTTTTGGGATATAACGAGAGTCTTTCACTTTTTGATAACGGTGAACATAGCGAGGGCAGTTTTGCCAAAGTTCAGAGACGGTGACTCTGACGATCATTTCAGCTTCTTTCCACTCGCTTAATAATGGATCCTCAGCGGAGGCTGTGGCCTTACCTTGCACACGGATTCGGTGGGGTTTTTCAAAATCAATAAATAGTAAACCGATGTCTGGATTGCCCTGAATATTGCCCATGGAGTAATACATGCCGTTACCATCGTAACTAGGGAAGGCGAAGGTTTTGTCATCCAGCACTTTGATAAAGTGGCCTGCTTCACCACCTTTATAAGACACAGTAGGGCGACCACGTTCATCAACAGACGAGAGAAAGAACATATCTCGACTTTCCATAAAGGCTTTGGCATCGTCACTGATTTCTGTGACTACGACGATGTCTTCAACACGATCGGCCATCTCACGGCTGTTGAACTCATCCTGAAGGTGGCGGTGTTTATCGTTATAAAGTTTACTCATCTGTCGGCGTCTTATTTTGATCAAAAAGTGATACTAGCACACCGAAATACACCAACCTATCGCCTTAGTTATTTGCGGGAAATTTGCCCGACATTTAATGCCTGCACGTAAGAAATGTCTTTTGATTTCAAGCTGATTTTGAATTGATTAAAACGAAAAAAACTAAAAACGCAGTTGCTAAATACCGGTTAATAAATGATAATGATTCTCGTTAAGATTTGTTAGATGTCATGTAATTCAACAGGAGAACATTATGCGAGCTGCACACACAGACACGATAGAAAATCTGTATTTGGAGCATCGTGGATGGTTATCGGTTTTTATACAACGGCGTATGGGCTGCCCTGAGAGTACGGCCGATTTGATACAAGATACCTATTTACGCATTCTTTCCAGTGGTCGACTCCCTGAGGCAAAAGATGCACGTAAATATTTAACCCATGTCGCCAAAGGTTTAATCATTGATGCGTTTCGTCGTCGGCGTGTTGAGGAGGCATACCTCGACTATCTTCAGCAGCAGCCTGAAAATACGGCGCACTCGGTAGAAACGCAAACCTTAATGATTGAGGCCTTAACCGAAATTGATAGCCTATTACATCGTTTACCTAGCAAGGTCCGAGAGGCTCTATTGCTCAGACAGTTAGATGGCCTCAGTTATAAAACTATCGCAGAGCGTTTAGGTGTGTCAGTGTCCTCAGTTGAGAAATATGTTGCACGAGGACTGCAAGCTTGCATGATAGCCACCTTAGCCGATCATTAATGGTGAAGTGTCAGTATCTCCTGTTTTTTTTTGTTGGAGTCGGGACGTGACAGCAACCAGATGAAAACAATTAACATGGTCGATAATAGTGCACATTTGACCCATATCGGCATGGTGCTTAAGTAAATCATGCCAGCACTGATAAGCATGGAAATAGCAGCAATCACTTTGGCCCGTTTTGGTATGGCTTTATGTTGATGCCATTGTTGAATCAGCGGACCAAACACCGGGTGATGTGTTAACCAGGCCTGCAACTTAGGCGAGCCTTTTGCTGATGCCCACAGGGCTAACAACACAAACTCTGTGGTTGGCAGACCAGGTAACACCACACCGATAAATGCCACAGCAATAAACACTAATGCCAGTAAGCTCCAGAGCTTATTTCTAAGCATTAATTAGCCTCAACCGCATCAAATACCAAGACCTCATTAACGGCTCTGGTGACAAAAATAAACGCTTGAGTTGCCCCTGTCAGTGCTTGCTCTCGTTGTTCTGGGGTTAAAGGCAAGGCATCTAGCATGGCTTTAAATTGTTTCCAGTGCGTAGCACGGCCATCATTATGGGCGGCCATATGGCTGGCACCATGCGTTTCAGATAAGTTTAGTTGATGCTTAACGTGTTTGAGTAACATCGCAGCCCCTAAGGTTGAACCTTCTAACGCATAAAGCCAGCCAATGCCTTGGTAAATAGTACCTATATCAACGCTATCAGCGATGTTGAGATCAATGTGTTGCTCAGTTTTAGGCACCCCTAGATCATCACAATCATGTTGCACAGCATTCAGTCGGCTTCTATTTTTTAAGTCAGGTATCAATTGCACCATGTTTTCATCGTGATACAGCCATTCAGCTGCTGCATGTAAACGTAATTGCATACGCAGAAAACCACCATAGTGAGCAGTATCAGCAAAAGGATTGAGTTGCATCACTCGTTTATCAAGAATCTCATGTAAATCATGTGTTCTTTCACGAAGGGCAAGAGAGAGATTAACGGCTTGTGTATCGGTCATCGGAATCATCCTGATTGATAAAAAGTATGTCTGTTATTTGATATACCGAAGCAAGCAGTGATTTCCGTAATGCAGCAGCTGATTTTTATTGAAGTTGTTGTTTAATCTCCCGAATGGCTTGATTGTACTGAGCGGCTTTAGCAGGCTTACGCCAAGCGATATAAAGCGACTGTATATTTTGTAAAGCCAGTAGCAGGTTTTCATCTGTTGCAGATTGGGTCTTTTGCAATTTCTCTACGGCGGTCAGAAAAGCCGTTTCGGCCTTAGCAAATTGTCGTTTGTTGTAATACAAGGTCCCGAGATAACCGGCTATGCCAGCTGCCTCGGCTGCCCGCTCCTGCAAACTTTGATATAACGTTAAGCTCTGCGATAAAGAGACTTCAGCCGCTTTTGTATCATGTGTCGCCAGTTGTAACGCGCCGAGATTACCTAAAATGGTGGCTTGCTCAATACTATGTTCTTTGTCCAATAACTTCAGTTGTGACAAGGCTTGCTGATAATACTGTGTTGCCTGCTCGAGATGATTTTGCTGCTGTTGGTATAAGCCTAATTCATTGAGCTGCATCACTGTTGCCATCGAGGCGGGGCCATCATTTTGTGCATTGAGACTTTGCTTTCGGATTGAGGCTGCTTTATCTGTCTGACCTGATTTGTCATAGGCCATGGCGAGTAAATGCAACAATTCTGGCAACCGTTCAGCAGCCAGTTTTGATTCACCATTGAGTTTCTTTTTCATCTGTTCAAGTGAGGTGATGGCTTGATAATACTGACCCTCTTTTAATTGAATATTAGCGGCTGATAACACTAAATCGCTTTCTACCGATAAGGGTAATTGAGCACCTGCTGTTTCCATTGAGTCAGATAAGGTGGTTGAAACCAGTTTTAATGCCTGCTGCTGATCTCCTAGTGAGATGAGGATCTGTGTCTTTAATAAAATGGCCTGCCACAACTTACCACCACCATCACTCTGGCTGAGCTGGTATTGTTCTATGGATTCAGCCAGCACGCCATCGGCTTTATTTAGTTGATGATTTTTTTGCAATAACACACCCTGATTAAATAATAAGGTGGCGAGCTGCTCATCAGGAGCAGCTGAGACTTTTTTGGCTAAGGTCACCGCGTTTGATAAAGAGGCCATTGCCTGCTCAGGCTGACCTTTTGCCTCCTGAATAAAGGCCAATAGATTGAGGCTACTCGATTTGTAGATATCACCATTATTAGCTTTTTCAGCACGTGCAATGGCTTTGCGAATGGCTGTTTCAGCGGCATCATAATTGCCCGCCTGATAGGCGCTGGACGCTTCAGACTGCCATTGTTGCCATTCATTTTGCTCAGCAGCTTGCACACTCAATGAGCTGAAAACAAGGCAAACCAGTAAGATAAAAAATGGGGCTGGTATCAACATAAATAGTCCTGATTATTTTCTGCTTATGGCTGCTTTTGAAATGGTTTAAAACCGTTTTTCCAATTTCAAACTGGCGCTATTTCTATCATAGGAATAAAGCCAATTCACATTGCTATGTACTTTGCGATGTTTCAGGGTGATATTGGGTTCTAGGCCATAAAAAGACAGACCGGGAAACCGTACAATCAGCGTGTAGTTTTGTTCGATATCCTCACGTTGTTCACCAAGTAGCGCATTAAATTCGTCATGTTTACGTTGACGCACTGAGGCAAATAATACGGCATTGATGGACTCATTAAATCGTTTGGAAACGCCGGCCCTGATACCCATTTGCTGATAGGCATTCGGCTCAACCTCAGCCTTTTTATACGTCCAGTCCACACCACCAAATACGGTCCAGTCATCAGGGAAAACATACCAGCCAGTGGCATAAGCCGACCAGATATCCCCGTTATATGCTGCATAGTCCTGCTGTCGGTACTGCTGATCTTTGTAGTCGGCTTCTAATTTAAATAAGGCTCGATCAGACAGGTAATGCAACCACTCACTGTGCATACCCCAAGCGCCATACATTGAACGCTGACCATAACGTGAGAAATCAAAGGACGGTGCCAGTGAAAATTGATTGCGTTGTGTGTGATAGCTATAACCGAGCTGTGAGGTGATCTGACTTTCATTAAAGTCAGCATGGTCTTTGTAACTTTGACCAAATAACAATGAACGAAAAAACACGCCATGATGACCGGATAAAGCAAACCGTTTATTCAGGGTAGCTTCGTAATCCAGGCCATGTGCTTTCACCGCTTCGGGTGTTTCTCGCTCGTAAAAACAGACATTGCCAAAATAGAGTAAGCAACTGTAGCTTTCGGAGGATTGGTTCAAGTTATCGACCCAGGTTGGGCCAATAGAAAACGAGCCTTGCCATGATTGCCGTTTATCTAAAGCCTGTAAAAAACTATCCACCGAGGTGCTAACACCCTGCTGACGCGCATCGGCAGGATTCAATGTTAGGGCAATATTGTCAAACACCTGATTGGAATCAGCATCTTTTCTGTTTTCAAATAATACGCGAGCGAGCTCTAACTGGCCCGGTAGAAAGTCTGGTTTTAAATTGAGAAGTTGGCGATAGTCATTTTCGGCTTGTTCTAAGTCACCTTCCATCCGAGAAATAGCACCGCGTGCATAAGCGAGCAGCATAGGATCTGCATCAGCAAACTCTTCATATTCTTCTAGAAAAAACTTCACCGACGACCACTGTTTTTTCTGCAATGACACATACAGGGCACGACCCACATCATTACTGTTGTGCTGAACAGTATATGACTGACCATCAATGATTAAACTGGGCCGTTCACCTCGCAGATAGTCTTCATCTTTCAGGATTTCCTGCTCTTGTTGATCAGCGCGTAACTCAATGCCCTGATTCAAACGAAGAGACGTGTCTTTATCATCTGCCCAACTGTTCGGACTGATGATCGATAAAGCGGTCAGGCATAAAAACGCTGTCCACACCGATATGGGATAACGATAAGATTGGTATACATCAAAAATCATGTTGAAACTCATGAAAAGGAAAAAGCCAGATGCCCGAAAGCATCTGGCCATGTTTCATCCTTGAACTAACAATGATTACTTCGCACCACCAAAAGCAGTGTCATAATCACGGTTAGCAAATTTAGCAATCCCTGCTAAAGCGGCAGCATCTGCACCATAGAAGTGACCTTCAGATGTACCAATCGCTGAGCTATTAGCTACAGCGGCACCTGAGAAGCTGGCATCAGCACTATTAATTGAGGCATTGATAGCAATGCTCAGACCTGTTCGGCTCATTGTTCCAGATAAGTTACCCGTGCCGAAGTTAGCATTCAGCGTACCGGTCAGTAAGTTAGAGCCGTTGTAATTGTTGATACCTTTAACGGTATAGGCCGCTGTACCAGTAGTTGGCATGGTGGTACCCGTATCATCCCCTGAGTAATAGACCACACGGGTTGGATCATTGGTGGTGCCATTTTGTGACCATTCACCAAAATAGATTTCTTGTCCGGCGACCTGAGCAAAGTCAAAATTACCAAACGCAGCATGGCTTGGTGGCATCATTGCTGTAGTGATGGCATAGATATTGTTCGCATCAACGCTGCCCATTGATTTCAGGCTGGAGAAACCAATCATGGTGCCACCATAGAAAGCATTCACCCCAACACCTGGCGCACCGATTGTACCTGGGTGATCTGGAGATGTACTGGTGGTACCTCCGACTGTGATGGTGCCGTCATAGCTTTGACCTGATTCTGTCGCATGAGCCATACCACTTAGACCTAAAGCTAAAGCAAGAATAGATAGTTTTTGTACTGTTTTCATCATATTGTCCTCGTATTTAAAAAATAGTTAGTTATTCGGTAACACTACTTTTTTTGAGAAACCACCTCCTTGTCTCATGATTAAAATTTAGCCGTGAGGCTCAGTTTGAATGTACGTCCCGGAGCGGGAATAGCAGAGCGACTCATGGGATCGATGTAATATTCATTACTGAGATTAGTGCCGGTCAGTTCTACACTGATGTCATCGTTTAACTGGTAGCTGGCATAGGCATCAAATAGCAGAATGGTGTCCCATGACAGTGGGGTATTCGCGTAGTAACTAATGGCTGAAGGATCACGGTAGTTACTTTCAAACTTGTCTTCGTGTTTGTAGTAATAGGTGACACGACTTCCCAGCTCTAACTTACGATTGAAAAAGCGCCCACCCAGCGTCCAGTTAGCCGTATATTCAGGCATAGCCATGCTCACCAGATAACCAGCTACAAAGCCATCTTCAACACAGTCGCTTGTGGAGAGATAGTCCAGTACTGCAGCAGTATGTTCATCACACACTTCATTTTCGAAGTTATAGGCTAAGCTTAGGTTGGTGAAAAAGCCGCCATTGTCATAGCGACCCTGAAACTCAATCCCTTCCAGTGTTTGTTTTTCCAGATTACTGAAGCTGAGATTAGGATCACGCTCGATAATATTTTCGGTGCGGTTGTAGTAATAGCTGAGTTTGATATCGGCATAATCAGCATCAAGCAAACCTGCTAAATTGTGTACATAACCCACTTCATAGTTATAAATATGTTCTGGTTTTAACTCATAATCCGGGCTGGGAAGAGAGGCTGAAAAGCTCACCGTGTTTTCAAACAAACTGGGGAAACGATAAGCCTGACTATGGCGAGCATAGATACGACTATCGTCATTCAGATCCATCGCAACTGATAGAACGGGTGCCCAGCCATCTCCTTTAAGGTGTTTCACTTTGGTGACTTTTGTCGTGGTACCAATTTCTTGACCATATGCATTACAGCGGAGGACATCAATATCGCTTGGCTCATTCAGACATGGATGGTTGTCACGGCTATATTTACCATCTTCATCTGGCGTCCACGTTGCTTCCCTTCGTCTATCGTAAACAGTGGTGGTTGTCTCACCAACGCGGCCTAACTGTTGTTGAATCAAGGCGTCAACATCTATGCCAAGGCTTTCGAACATTGCTCTGTTGGTTTCAAAGTTATCAATGGAGGATTGAACATCATCAATAGTGGTTGTTCTCGTAACTGTTTCCTGATACCCATACACATATTTTTTACCAAGAAGGGGTGTGTAGTTGGTAAAACTTGTATTACCCTTATCCAATTGGCTTTTACGAAAGTCATCAAACGTCCAGAAAGAGGAATAACGCATACCGGCATCCACACTAATAAAGTGTGTGGGTTTCCAGGCAAAGTTGAAGTTCATTTCTTTTTCTTGACGGCGTCCAGCTTTGGGATACATTCGGAAGCCACCCGTAGGATCATAACGATCATCAGAACGTAATTTTTCATGCTGATAACGACCACCTACGGTCAGATCGAGGTTATCCATCAAAGCAAAGGTATTGCTCAAGGTGACACCTCGACGATCTTCTTTGGCATTTCTTAGTGCTGTATTACGAAGAGTGGTATTACCCGAGGCATTACGATCATAGGGTTCGTTTGGATAACCGCCCGCCGTGTAGGTGTCACTGACGGTATCCGTTCTCCAGACACTGGCATACAAATCGACCCAACGATTGGTTTCAGGGTTGAGCTCGTATTCGACGTTATATGCTTTGGCGTTTACTTCACTTAATGGCCATTGCGGCACACCTTCATTGACAGCTCTCTCCCATAAAATTCGGGACGGGAATATTTCGCCATAAGTGGTAGAGGTATCCCGATAACCGAATGACAGGCTCTCAACATCACTGAATTTAAGTTTGGCTTTTGCTAACCAGGATTCCATTTCGCTAGAGGTATTGGGCAGTTCTTCCCCTGGCTTATAGATGTTGGCCATATCAGGAATCATATTGTCTTGAAGATTATCTGAGCCGCGGGAGTAGAAACCATCCTGATGTTTCCCTGCGAAATGATTACCTTTCTTGCGGTATGCGTACGCCCCCATGAGATCAAATGCCTCCTGACGGGTACCAACAGCAAGACGATAAGCATAGTCATCGAAATAGTCTTGCCCACCTGAATGGGGTTCGACATAAAGCGTTGGATCGTAGATATCACCTTGAGCATTAAAACCGGGAATATCAGTATAGGACTGGCCACTGGATAAACGTGGCACACTTGCATCTACCGCATTATTACTGCCTTCGAGTTTGAGCTCGCCGCCGAATGCTTCACCCGGTTTTAGAATGTCATCCACGCTAAGCGTGCTAGCGACAATGGCACCACCGATACCGCTATGAACATTACGTTCAAGGTTGGGGCCTTTTATCGCTTTGATATTACCGATGAGATTCGGATCGATATAACTCCGGTTATTGGCACCGTTATAACCACGCCAGATAGTAATGGCCTGCTCGGTACCATCGATGGTGAGTGGCACACGGCCAGGGCCTTGAATGCCTCGGATATTCGGATCAATCCCGCCACTATTACGCGCATCGGCGCTATAAACATTGAGCATGCCACTGAGCATATCGGCGGGTGATGAACCTTTGAATCGCTCTAACTCTTGTTTTCCGACATAGGTGCTGGAGAGATTTTTATCAAACACATTGTTATAGCCCTGCTCATCCTGAGTGAAGGCTAAGTTTTCATCAACGATATCGATTTTATTCAAATCAATTGAGGTCGAAAGGTCGCTGCTTTCATTAATAGTGATGCTTGAACGCGCTTCAATACGATAGCTGCCATCAGTTTGTTGATTGGCATCCAGTCCAGTGCCCGAGAGAAGAATCGTTAAGCCTTGTTGAGGGAAATACTCACCTGATAGACCTTTGCTTTGGTGACCGTTAACCAGAGATGAATCAACATAAAGAGATAAGCCTGAAGCCAGACCAAATTGACGTAATACCTCACTTAGCTTACCTGCTGAAATAGAGAAGGCTTGGCGTTTTGTGCTATCTGTATTAGCTAAAGCATGATTGCTGATGCCAAGGCATAGCAGACTGAATAGAATAAATTGAACAAACAGTGCTTGTGAGGGGAGTCGTAGAAAACTACATAACGACATTAGGTCGAATCCTTATTGTCAGTGAAAATTGAAGGGTGTACTTCAAATACCGAATGACAATGTAAAACCCGTAATGATAATTATTCGTATTAAGTGGCTATATTTTAAATGGCTAGGAAAAAGCTAAGCAGACTAAGGATTTAGCTCGGTTTAACGGTAACCCAGTAAGGGGAAAAATAATGCACGGTGACAGGTAATATCTCGGTGAGCTGCTGTAAAACACGATCTGTGTCATCGAGTGAAAAGATGCCGGTCACGGTGAGAGCATGCAGGTCAGGACTGATTCTTAAAAACCCCGTGCGATAACGGGATAATTCGTTAACGAACTGTGTAAGTGGCATATTGGCAACGGCTAAGCGATGTTGAGTCCAGGCTTCACTGCTGAGATCGATGGCAAACGTTGGGGAGATGTTTGTCACGGAAAACGTCACGCCACTACCTGAGGGGATAACCTCAGGTGAACTAGAGATTAAAAGAGGGCTGACACGAACGCTGCCTTCATAGACCTGTAATTGACAGTCATTGTCCGATTGTCTGACCGAAAACCGAGTGCCTAAAGGTTGTAACAGCGCATCACGACTTACTACGCTAAACGGCCTGACATCGGGACTGGTTTCAATACGAACTTCACCTTTGAGTAACAGCACCCGACGTGTGTGTTCATCATAGCTGACCTGAACTTCTGAATTGGTATTCAACACTAGTTGGGTGCCGTCTTCGAGTGAAATATGACGAATTTCACCGGTGCTTGTGGCATAGCTGGTGCCACTAGCCGCTGAGGCATAAAAGCGGTCTATGCCTAGAGCACTCACCCCAAGTCCGATACCGCCAATGCTTAAAATATGTCGTCGACTCAGGCCCGCTCTGGTTCGAAGTACTTTGCTACCAAGCTGCCTATCTGGCAGAGAACGAATCTGGGTTTGTAATGACATCAATTGCTGCCATGCCTGCTCATGTTGAGGGTCAGCTTCACGCCATTGCTGGCAGGCCTCATGATCAGCATTACTGGCATCATCTGCCCATAGCCGTGCAACCCAAAGACAGGCTTGATTAATGGGATCAGATAATTGTGAGTCGTCTTTCATCGTCATTCTTTATTAGCCACAACAGTTAACCAATAACGTGTTCTTGTATGGAGTGTCACTGGTAAGGCCTGAGCCATTTGTTGTATGGCTTTATCGGTATTATCCAAGGGGAAAACGCCACTAATACGCAAATCCGCTACAGCTTCATCACAACGAAGAATGCCACGACGATACCTCGATAGTTCGGTGAGAAACTGGCTCAGTTTCATTTGTTCTGCGACCAATTTGCGTTGAATCCAGCTGGTTTTAGATGGCTCTAGGGCGAGTGTCGAGTCGATATGTTTATCACTAAAGCGCAGTTGCTGGCCTGCTTGCAGAGGGATCCGTTGATGCTGCGTATGAACTAAGACCGTATCTTCGATAACACCGACTGTAGTGATGTCTTCTTGCTGGAGCACATTGAAACGGGTACCTAATGCTTCAATAACACCTTGCCGTGTGGCAACTTGAAAGGGCTGTCCCCGAAATGAAGCTGCATGGCCGGTTGTAATGAATAACTCGCCTTGATGAAGTTTTATCAGCCGGTCTTTGCCATTAAATATCACATCAATGGCGGTGTTGGTATTCAATTTTAGTTCACTGCCATCCGCCAGTTGGATAGTACGCGTTTCACCAACAGACGTACTGTAATCGGCTAACGTTTGCTGGATTAAATCGGTCTTATTGATACCATAGCCGAGACCTGCCGAACTGACAAAAATGCCCAACCATTGTAAAAACTGACGACGGCCTTGCTGGTGTATCTGTGTGAGCAGAGCACTATTTGATGCATGCTCTGGCAATGTATCAAAACGCTCTGCCATAGTGACTAATGCTTGCCACGCCTGCTCATGTTCGGGATCTTGCTGTCGCCAATGTTTGCAGGCATCGCGATCTTCATCGGTAACAGATTCAGACCATAATCGGGCCATCCAAGCAGAGGCTAGTTCAATCGTTTTGCGTGTTGGTGTCGCACTATGGCTCATCAATTCATGTCCAATTGATATAGGTAGCAAGCGGTCAGGGCCTTAGCGACATATTTTTCTACCGAAGAGAGAGAAACCTCTAATGTGTCAGCAATTACTTGATAACTATGACCATCCAGCTTTCTCATTAAAAAGGCCTGACGTACATTATCTGGTAAGGACTGCAGCATGTGATCAATTTCAAGCAAGGTTTCAATCACAATGTGCTGTGTTTCTGTACTGGGAGCATAGTGCTCAGGTAGTTGCTGAATTGTCTCGATATACACCTGTTCAATCTGACGACGCCTAAATAAATCTATTACCAAACTTTTAGCTATACGCGTGAGGTAGCGCCGAGGCTGATCATCCTGTGGAATGCTACCAGTGAGCACTTTTATATATGTATCGTGAGCGACATCTGCTGCGCTGTGATCACATCCCAAACGGCTTCGCAGCCAGCGATGAAGCCAACTGTGATGGTCACGATATAAGTGTTCAATAGAGTGTTGAGACATGAATAGAAGACAATGGTTAACATTTGATAATGAGATACGTTATCGTTTAAAGTTGTGATGATCAAGTTTTTATGTCGTCACTCTCGACGCATCCTCATCCTATCCAGTGCATTTATTTGTCTACAAAAGCTATTAATTTCAGTTGCTTAATTTTTTTCAAAAAATAAAGAGGAAAAAGCTTACGGGTTTGTTGAGTTCAATCGAAGTACAGGTAAAGACACTTTATTAACTAAGAGGTTTATATGTCCTTCTTGAACACGCCACATCAGAGTCGACGCCTAGTTAAAACGTTACCACTAACCATCATGATGGCTGCAGAAATGGGTTCGTCGATTATCCTCACACCAAACCACGTGCAGGCAGAAACACTTGAGCCGATTACACAGGCATTTCATATTGCCGCCGGACCTCTCGACAAAGTATTAAATCGTTTTGCGTTAGCGGCGAATATTGACCTGTCAGTGAACGCTGACATCACAGCAAACAAGAAAAGTCAGGGCTTAGCGGCCTCGGTGAATACGAGAATTGGCTTGCAACGTCTGCTATCACCCCATGGATTAATGGCTGTTCAGACATCGGCCACGAGTTACACAATCAAACAAGTTGATGCTGTCAGCGATGATGGTGTTGCTTTACCGATTGTGAATATTGATGCTGACCACATGATTGAATCTGCGACGAGCCCTGTTGAGGGCTATTTAGCGTCACGAAGTGCATCAGCTACAAAAACCGACACACCATTGATTGAAACACCACGCTCGGTTACCGTCGTTACTGCCGATCAGATTAAAGATCGTAAAGTGCAAACAGTAGAAGATGCAGTGGCCTACGTGTCAGGTGTGAGAATTGGTAGTTCAGGTTATGACCCGCGCTTTGATCAAATAAACATTCGAGGATTTGAGGTAACAACAGATGCTGATTATCGCGATGGTTTACGACAATCAAACTCAGGCTGGTTATCTTATTTGCGAACTGAACCCTACGGATTAGAACGAATAGACGTGGTTAAAGGGCCAGACTCTGTATTATTTGGACAAATTAGCCCAGGCGGATTGGTGAATCGAGTCAGTAAACGTCCTACCGTTGAAACAATCCGAGAGGTAGAAGTTCAGACGGGCACTGACGATCATTACCAAGGCCAGTTCGACTTTGCTGGCAAGCTAACAGACAGTGATGAATTGACGTATCGTATTGTTGGTCTGGCGCGTAAAAGTCGATCCGATATCGTCGGGGTTATTGATAATAATGTGTATTTCGCCCCTTCGTTAACTTGGCGTCCCAACGATGACACACACCTCACCTTATTAGCACAACGTCAACGCTATGAAACGGCGGGTTCGCCAAGACCGTTTGCTATTGATGGTGAAAAAGTCACCAGCTTTTGGGGTGGTGATGTTGATTTTGATGAGTTATTACAAACGCAAACATCCCTTGGCTATGAATTTGAGCATCGTTTTGATGATACCTTCGCCCTACGCCAGAACGCGCGTTATAGTTATACCGATACAACCAACCAGTATGTCGATGGCACCTTGAATGCTGATGGCCAGAACCTTGATAGAACCGCCTATGGTGTCTATGAAGATATGCATAATCTGGTTATAGATACCGCATTGGAAAGCCAGTTTTCTACTGCGTCGTTAAGGCATAAATTACTCACCGGTATTGATTACTATCAGGTGAATAGCCGTGTTAGATATACCTATGATGATGCACCATCAATCAATCGATTAAATCCCGACTATCATCAATCGATCGCAAGACCGGCCACCTTTATATCGAATGATAGAAATGAAGGTGAGCAACTCGGCTTATATGCTCAGGATCAAATCACCATAGATAATTGGCGTCTGTCGCTGGGACTTCGTCATGACTGGGTTGAAAAAGAAACCCATGATTATTTATCAGACACACGCAGTAATTTGGATGATCAACAAACCACGGGCAGCGCGGGTCTATTGTATGCTTTTGATAATGGTATTTCTCCCTATATCAGTTACGCCACATCGTACATCGCTACCTTTAGTTCAGATGTAAGTGGTAAGCAATATAAGCCAACAGAAGGTGAGCAATGGGAAGTCGGTATTAAGTATCAACCGATTGGAATGGATAGCTTCTTCACGGCCAGTGTGTTTGATTTAACCCAACAAAATGTATTGACCCAAGACCCAAATGACATCAATAACCAGATTCAAAAAGGTGAAAAGCAAGTCAGAGGTGTGGAATTAGAAGCCAATACGTTATTGGAGTCAGGTATGCAGTTGATGGCGAGTTACACCTATTTGAATGCCAAAGTCTCAAAGAGCAATGACGGTGATGAAGGCAAACAATTTGTCGGTATTCCGAAGCATATGGCATCACTGTGGACAAACTATCCTATGAGCCATAATTGGAAAGTAGGGGCGGGTGTGCGTTGGGTGGGTGAGTCATACAGCACCAGTGACAACACTCAAAAGAATGGTGCCTACACGATTGTTGATGCCAGAACGTCGTATGATCTGACACAGTGGATTCGTGGGGCTACCGTTGCGCTTAATGCCTCTAATCTATTCAATAATGAATATGATTCCTGTGAATACGGTTATTGCTACCGTGGTATTGGCAGTAAAGTTACCGCCAGCTTTAATTACAACTGGTGATGGCAATGCTAAGACTCACACTCAGTTTCATCATCATAATGTGTAGCTACCTGCCATTGCAGGTAGCAGCACAGCCCGTCACATTACCGCAAACGGAACAATTCACCCTAAAAAATGCAGCAGGCCAACCCTATCAAATCATGGTGAGTTTGCCTAAACATCAACCGTCAGATCAGCCCATGCCGGTGTTATATCTCCTCGATGGCAACGCAATGTTTGCCGCATTTCATGATGCGAAACGTGTGGAGTCAGAGTATGCCGACACGTTGATTGTCGCGGTGGCTTACCCGACGGATGAACCGTTTGATTTTTATCGGCGGTCATATGATTTATCTCCACCTGTCCCTAAAGAGGTGAATGATCCGCCCCAAGGTGGGCAGGATGAACTTATCGCCTTTCTGCAAACCACGTTACAGCCCGAAATAGCTCGTCGGTATTCAATAACTAAAGATCGTCAATCACTCTACGGGCATTCTTTCGGTGGCATGTTTGCCCTATATGCCATGTATACCAAGCCGGAATTATTCCATCATTACATCGTGTCTAGCCCCAGCCTGTGGTGGGCACATCGTTATTTAATACCGCATGAACAACGATTTGTTGAACAGGTAAAAAAGGGCAATATTTCATTAGTCGATAAAAGCCTTTATCTCCTAGTGGCAGAGGGTGATGATGTACAGGAACGACAGGATATTGAACTGCTAGCAGACCGAATGAAAGCCCTGTCGGCCTATGGTTTACGCAGTGCCTATTACCTGCAAGAAGATGAAGATCATATGTCTTTGCCTGTCACCATTTCACATCGAGTGTTACGGCAAGCATTTAATCCAAGGCTTCGCTAATGAAAAATCAATGACGAAATCAATGGGGTCGGGGTATTTGATTTTTGATCGGTATCTATCTACTTACAATTTAGAATAGAGTTGACGTGAAATTTTAAGCAATAAGTCGCCTTCGTATTTGAGAATCTTTGAAATCAAACAGTCTGATCCTATTGATCTTGATATGACACATAGTCTATAGAGCGGAAGGTTTATTCATCACTTAAAGTGAGTTTCTTCACTATAAGATAAGTATGCAACTCAGGATATTGGTCATATTCAAGGTGCATAGCTAAACATCCTAATTTCATTAATAAAGCCAAAAAGCCATTTGTGCCTAAACTTGAGTAATACACTTCTGGCCCCATGAAATCATCTATATTTTCGCTTGGTTCAGTCGTGCCGCCAAATGAAAAAATCAATATGCCGCCCGTGTTCAGACTGTTAACCAGTTTAGTTAATACAGGCTTTTGCTGCTCCAGAGGAATATGCCAAATGCTATCCCAGGCGGTGATGAAATCGTAGCGGTTTTCAATCTCCCATTCGCAGATATCTTGATGGTGAAATGTCACTTCTGGATGACGTTGCCTAGCAAGGTCGATCATTTTAGTTGAGATATCGACACCTTCAACACTAAATCCTTCTGTTTGAAGAAGGTCGATAAAACGTCCGGTACAACCACAACCAACATCCAGTGCATTACCGCGATTGTCAGTAAAATTGATAGCTCGCTTATGTGCTTCAATCCCGTTATTTCTATTAAACCCCTCACGCTGCCAGAGATGAGTAATCGTGTCGTAAGCATTGCCGATATCGTCAGGATTTATAGTAGATTGACTCATCGCTTATTAGCCTTTGTATATTCCTCAACAAATTCATTGATGAGGAACTCGGCATCTTCATTCAGCTCATCTATGTCGGAGATATCTTTGACATAACGTCCCCAGACAAACCCACCTTTGGTGTAAGACTTTCCATCAGCTTGATATTGCATTGTTCGGCTGAAATCGAGGTAAAGCAGATATTCACCCGCATGCTCTTCAACACGCAAAAATAGCTGGGCATCATCACGCGGACTTTGTTGAATATTGGCACTGGATAACTGATTATCGATGATAGCTTCAAGTCCACTCTGATCAACACCATCCGGTTCCACGGTATACACCACATAAACCTGCTGAGGATTATCTATTTCCAGCCCCGACCTGATTCTGCCATGGCTAAAGAAGCCTGCAGAGTGAGACTCACAAAGAACAGAAGGGACAGCCAGCGTTGGGATGTTGGATTCATCATATAAGCTCTCAATATCAATCGAATCATTCGTGTAATAGCTGGATTGGATAATAGCAGAGGTGATATGAATTGAGCAGGTCGGTTTTTTTATTAGACAGTTGCCAATAGACTTCAGCCTGATTATTAACAGATTTCCACCCGTTATGAAGTCATATTCATTTCACGTCTATTCAATTTTCAGGAAATAACTTATTACCCATTTTTATTTTATGGGTTTGTATGCTGCTGATAATAAATGAGTTATAGTCAACGCAATCGTATTGTGAAAATAATGACAGTGATGACACAAGGATTTGATGCAGTATAGAAAGGGAATGCTTGCCATGGAATATCCGAGTCTGAGAAAACCAAAAGCTAGGCACTATTTTTCGGCACCAATTCATAATTATGGCCTTATAACTCTATGAGTAAGGATTTAATTTCATTAATAAATAATGGGTTAGAGTTTTGTTTGGTGAATTATAAGGCCGCCTGTTTAATATTTATTATGAGGCCACTGGCCTCATAAAACACACTGTTACGTGTCTGTCGGGGTTCTGAGTGCTGAGTCATGAGTAGAAAGAAATTTATAGAGTCACAGGGAGCCACCTGTAGAAATTGGACTTGGAGTTGGTCTTTCATCAACGAATCCGAGAAGGTAATAATTTTTGGGGCTTGGGACACGAATACTGATGGTGATACTTCACTCATTTTGAGTGACACCTGGGAATACAGCGGTAAAGGTCGTAAGCAGCCTGCATACGAACAATCAAGGGAACATATACGACTTATTGAAGAGGAAGGGTATGAGTTGAAAACCTTTCCAATCATTTATTCTGATGCCAACAAAGATGAAAACGGTATTGGCCCTGCAAAAATTGAAGGTTTTGTTCCAGAGCTAACCAAAAAAATACTGAAGCGCGTCGGAGGTAAGTGGTATGCATCGGATGGTGAAATGGGCTCTCAATTAGCAGAGGAAATTGATACCCCTGAAAGCTTTATTGAAGGCGCGTCAAAAACGGTATCAGTGAACACCTATGAGAGGAGCGCAGACGCTAGAGCGAAATGCATTTCACATTTTGGATACAAATGCTCAGTTTGTGATTTCGACTTCGAAAAAGTATATGGTTCTATCGGTGAAAACTATATCCATGTCCACCATATCGTTCCGCTGGCTGAAATTAGAAAAGAATACGTTCTAGACCCAATAAAAGATTTAATCCCTGTGTGTGCCAATTGCCATGCAATAATACATCGTGCAAGACCTGCATTAACGGTCGAGCAGCTTAAACAGCATTTGGTGCAAAATGCTAAAAACACGTAACAAGCGGCTGCTAGGGACTGCATTACGCTGCGCTCCATGCAGCCCCAGAGCCGGGCGTTACGTGTCTGTCAGAGTTCAGAGTACTAATTCATGAGTAGAAAGAAATTTATAGAATCGCAAGGTGCTACTTGTAGGAACTGGACTTGGAGCTGGTCATTCATCAACGAAGAGAAAAAGGTTATTATCTTTGGTGCGTGGGATACAAATACTGATGGTGATACTTCACTTATTCTAAGTGATACTTGGCAAGTAAGTGGTAGAGGAAGAAAGCAACCAGCATACGAACAATCAAGAGAGCATATTCGGCTTATCGAAGAAGAAGGCTATGAGCTGCAAACTTTTCCTCTGATCTACTCAGATGCTAATAAAGATGAAGAAGGTATTGGCCCAGCAAAAATTGAAGGCTTCGTTCCAGAGCTATCGAAAAAGTTATTAAAGAAGGTCGGTGGCAAGTGGTATGCATCCGACGGTGAAATGAGTAATCAACTCCCAGAGGAAGTTGGTTCACCTGAGGAATACGTTGAAGGTGCCTCAAAAACTGTTTCCGTAAACACCTATGAGCGCAGTGCAGATGCAAGAGCAAAGTGTATAGCACACCATGGCTATAGCTGCGCTGTTTGCGGTTTTAACTTTGAACAGGTGTATGGAGCAATAGGTGAAAAGTACATTCATGTTCACCATATTATTCCGCTTGCTGAAATCAGAAAGGAGTATGTTCTGAATCCAATAAAAGATCTTGTTCCAGTATGTGCAAACTGTCATGGAATTATTCACCGAACAAGACCAGCTTTAACGGTAGAGCAGCTTAAAGAGCATTTGAGTAATAAATGAGAAAAACACGTAACAAGTCAAAGCACGCGGACTTGGCAAAGCTGTCACCTTTTTTGCGTGCGCAAAAAATCTGCCAACTTCACCAAGCCGGTGTTTGAGGCGTTATGCACAATATTATCGTCGCATCAGAATGTTGAAAATTTGCACGTTTAGGCGCTTCTGAAAATGAAATTAAGAAATCGATAGTGTCAGAGTGTTTGATTCTAAGGCCGCCTATTTAATATTTATTATGAGGCCAGTGGCCTCATAAAACACTTTTTTAGAGGGACTATGAAAGTTCAAAGAAAATTTATAGGGATTGCTGTGGCTCTTCTTGTGTCCGCCTGCTCAACTACTCCTGTTACACAACAATCGGCCGCTCGAGTTCCAACGGATCGCATATATCAGACTAGCTATATAGGTGCTGCCTCAGTTGCCTCCGATGCCACAGTAGTTTTCTTGAGGGACTCAGGATTTTCCGGCAGCGGTTGCAGTCATGACTTGTACGTAGACAATATGAAAGTATTTGCAATTCGGCAAGGAGAGCAGATCACCATTCATGTTCCTGCGGGGCAGCGAGTCTTTAGGTTAGAGACTGGAGGTGGCCTCTGCCCGAATATTTCAATGTCACAAGAAACGATAATTGCTGCTGGTGCACGTCAGGTTTACCGGATTTTGCTGCCCTCTGATGGCAGCTTGAGACTCACAAGAATCGAGTAGCCCCCTTAACAATTTTATATAAGCCGAAGCCCTCCTGCACAATCACAATCAATAGGGTCAGACATCGATTGATGTCGAGGATTAAGTTATTTAAATCAATAGTGTCAGTGTGTTTGATTATCGAGTAGAAAATATATTCACCTTGACGGTAGACCTTAATCACCAAACTACCCATGTATACCCAGTAATCACCGCAATACACCCTAAGTTAATCCAAATACCCGCGCGCATCATGTCGCTTTGTTGAATAAAACCTGAGCCAAATACTATCGCATTGGGTGGTGTGGCGACGGGTAGCATAAAGGCACAGGATGCCGATACAGCAATAACCGAGGTAAGTACCAAGGGGGAGATTCCCAGGCCTTCGGCAATGGCTGCAAAAACCGGAATAAGGAGTGCGGCGCTGGCGGTGTTGCTGGCAAATTCAGTTAATATCACCACAAACGTCACGATGCTTAACAGTACTAGCAGTATGTGGCTACCTTCTAAAAAATCACCAATGGTGCTGGCTAAAAAGACGCTGGTACCAGTGGCTTTAAGCACGGCGCTTAAACATAGGCCTCCGCCAAAGAGGAGTAATACACTCCAGTCGGTGGTGCTTTCGATGTCTTTCCATTTCACTACGCCAAAAAATGTCAGCAGCACAATGGCATTAAGCGCGACTATGCTATCGAATTTAGACAGGCCACCTAATAACGCATTGATGGGTGTGCTGAATATCCAGCAGAACACGGTAAAGGCGAAAATCAGTAGAGTGATGATTTTTGCTGGTGTCCATTCTAGCGGGTCATGTTTTACTGAGAACTTATGTTTTAAATCGGGACGAATCACGATAAAAAGCACCGCGATGGCCAAAGGCAACAACAGCAGTGCGAGCGGTGCTGCGAGTATCATCCACTCGACGAAGCTAATTTTATTATGCGCGGCGGAAATGGCATTGGGTGGGCTGCCGACGATGGTGGCGATTCCGCCAATGCTGGCGCAGTAAGCAATGCCGAGTAATACGAAGACGTAGGTCGGACGCTGTTTGATGGGGTTGAGTTGATGCAGTATGCCAAGCACTAACGGCAACATCATGGCCGTGGTGGCGGTATTGCTGATCCACATGGAAAGAGCCGCCGAGACGGCGAACATAAGTAGTACGGCGATACTCAGTCGGCCTTTGGCGATGGCGAGAACCTTGTTGGCAATCGCTGTATCCAGTTGTTGAGTGTGTAGCGCTGCTGCTAAAGCAAAGCCGCCTAAAAATAGAAAAATGATCGGGTTTGCAAAACTGCTTAACGCATCTGTGGTATTAAACACACCCAATGCTACGGCGAGAATGGGAACGAGCAGGGCGGTGATGCTGACATGCAGTGCTTCGGTGAGCCAAAGGATGGCGATAAACACCAGTATGCTTAGGCCCGTCACGATGTTGGACTCAAACGGTAAGAATGTGAGCATTAGCGCAAACAGAAGCATGTCACCAAGTACAATTAAGTGTTTACGGTTGAATAGTGCTTCTGGCTTAGCCGGTTGGAGTCGATTAGGCATAGTTTATAGTCGTGACAAGAGACCTCATAACAAGCTGCTCAAATTCCTTCCGTTCACAAATAATGTGGCCTCCACTAGGACTCACTACACTCACCTTATAGCGGCGCGTTATGCAAAACAAGAGAAGACTATAAAAAAACTGCTGTATGTTAATTATGGCAATACTGGTCGCAGGGTGTACTGAGAATCAATAGTGTCAGAGTGTTTGATTCATAATATCTTCAGCATCAATTGTGCCCGACTAATGGAAATAAACCGGGTCAGGCACGATTGAAAAGTCGACTCACTATGACTCCTTTGATAGAACTGGTTCACCCTCAGACACCGGTGCCGTTCGGATATGAATGTCACGTTGTGGAAAGGGAATTTCCACTTCAGCATCTTTAAGTGCATTGGTAATGGCGGAGTGCATTTCATGTGATAACGGCATAAAGTCCATTATGTCTCGCACGAAGGCTCTCACCTCAAAGTTCAGTGAGCTGTCTCCTAAGCCCACACAAAATACGGCGGGTGCAGGTTCCTCCACTACTCTTTCGTTGTTTAAAACCACCTCATGCAGAATGTCGCGTACTTGATCGACATCGGAACCGTAGGCAACGCCAACTCTAATAATGACTCGGGTAATCGGATCTGACAGCGTCCAGTTGGTTAGGTCTTGGGTAACGAAGGTTTTATTGGGGATGATTTGTTCTTTACGGTCCCAGTCGACCAGTGTGGTCGCCCTAATGCGAATACGGGATACGGTGCCAGTCGTTTCTCCTATTGTCACTGTGTCACCTACGCGAATTGGGCGTTCAAACAGTAAGATAATACCGGAGACAAAATTAGCTACAATTTCCTGCAAACCAAACCCAAGTCCAACCCCCAAGGCAGCGACTAGCCACTGTAGTTTGGCCCATTGCAGACCGATGACGGCAAGCGCTGCACCCACACCGATTAATACAATGAAATAGGTGACGAGCGTGGTAATAGCATAACCCGCACCTGGCTCAAGATTGATATGACTTAATACGGTTACCTCAAGTGTGCCTGGCAGGTTACGGATCGCCAAAACCGTGCCCACGCCAATCAGTAGCGCGAGCATGAGATCACCGAGGGTAACGGGTCGCGGGCTTTCCCCCTGGATATCAGTACTGATGGTCCAAAGAGTAATATTGTCAAAGACCTGCAGGGCTGGTATCACATCAGCCCAGAAAATCCATAGTACGTAAGCCGAAAATACAACGGCCAATATGCGGACAAGTGACTTACTTTGCTGGCTGATATCTTCCAAATCCATTTCGGGCATATTGAGCGTAACCGGCACACCTTCCCCCGAATTTTCTGCGGCCTCACGGGCTTCAGCCAGTTTGCGTTCGGCGGCGCGTTGCTCAAGTAACCGTTTAAGGGTCATTCGTCTTTCTCGCACGGACATGCTGCGTAGAGCCAGATAATATAAGAGCATCATAAAAGCGAGCCAGCAGGTGCTTATAAACATCAGCCCTTCGAGTTCGACAGCGGTATAGTGATAGCCCCAGAGTGAGGCAATGGCGAGCAACAAGGGAGTGGCCACCAATAGATGCTGTGTTGCTTTCAAGAAAGCCCCATCATGCGCTAATAGCCTTACAGCAGCCATCACGCGGTAAGCGAACCAAGCGAGAGCTAGTGATGCCACGGTAAATAACAAACGACCGATACTGTCATTGTAAATTTTGCCTTCTGATGTCTCCATTGCCGGCGATAGAATCACTACCGGGAGTAACACCGCCAGTAACATAGGGATCTGCTTTCGAATAGCTGCCAGAGTGGGGCTGTTCCAGTTGAAATGTCGTTCACCCAGCCCGTTTCGACGTGCCACGGAGTTTAATACCCCCAATAGAAGCGTCATAAAGGCAGCATCGGAAAACCCTGATGACAACGCAGAGATAAAACTATTGCCCTCTTTAAGCATCAGGGCTGCGGTAGATAATAAGATTACCCCTGGTAATGCCAATAAAAAACTCAAAAGTAATGCTTTGAGTGTATTTGTAAACCTATCATGACTGACGTTACCTACATCTTCTGCTGAATCTGTGAGCTTGATTAACATCTTACGGCGTCGTACTAATAGGATAACCAATGCCATTAGAAGCAGCATGATACCGATGCTTCGTTCGGCTAAGGACTTCTGCATGGCGTCTAAGAATGTCTTAAGCTGAAAACCAGAGATAAACCATACTGTTCCCTGATAAAGCTCTTTAAAGATGTGTATATCGACACGTTCAGCACTGGGAAGCCAAAACAATCGTTGCTGTAATAGTTCTTGGTAGGTTTCGAAACGTTCTTGGAGTTCGACGACGGTATTGTAGTATTCATCGAGAACATCGATATGCTTTGTCACCACAGCATGGAGCTCAATGACAACCTCCTGACGGAGTTGTCGAAGCCGAACCTGAGCTGTTGCGTCAGGATCTTTAATCGCCTCGTACTCTTCGAGTCGAAGCTGTTCTTCTCGTGCGGCAGATAGCTGATCGCTGATGCCTTGGGTTAAGCCACTGGCAATTGTCTGGCTTCTAAGCCGTTCCAGTCGTTGGCGAAGCAAACGTGCATAGTCATACGTTAGGTTAAGCCCTGCCTTCTCAAGCCGTAACTCAAAACTGCGGTACTCATTATCCAGCCGTTTCAGTAATGACTGGGCATGAGCTAGCCGACTATTGCTGCTGTCCAGCGCTGACTGGCGCTGTTCCAATGAGTGACGAAGGGTTTGTATCTGCTGACGAATATCCTCGTTTTGAGGCGACGATAATTTACTTTCCAGCGGAAGTTCTGGCTCGGGATCGAGTTTTGGTTGGACTGGTATGGCAGAAGGTTTTGGTGGCGGTTCTTCCGCTTCTTGTTCTTCACCTGACTCGCTATTCTCAGTGGCTTGTTGATCACCAGAATTTTCAGTGCTTTTTGTCGTTTGTTCAGTGCCAGCTGATAATAGATCCGCGACTCCTGCTGTAGCGGTATGTGTCAGCACTAATAATAAACAGGCTAGAAGTAGTCCGGTAAGAAAAGGAGTGTTGTTGGATGACGGTATAACTGTCATTGGTGGCAGAGCCTGTTTAATCAGAATTGGGATAGTGTAACGGTAAAATATTCAATGAGGGCAAGTTTGGGGTTAGATTCATCACCAAATGTCAGCGTGTTCAATTTTTGTCTATTTGGTTTGTTTAATGATCGTTAATCTGATGAATGAATAACACCAGTAATCAATTAAACTAAGACCTTGGAAGCCGATAGTTTTCTCAGTGACTCATTCAACACTTTAACTTCCATCAATACCTATCCGAGCATTTCACCTTACAGTTTGTCTTAACAGTGAGTTCACAAGACAGCAGGTTGTATATCGGTATGAATGATCTGACAAAAGCATCTGATAACACATAAACAACTGTATCTGAAAAGGACCGATGGGGTCAGACATCAATTGATGTCGTTAAGTTGGGCGGATCTCAGGCATTTATCCCTTGCCTGAGGTCATGAAGATGACATCAATGTCATCATGAAAGAGTCATGTCGTAAGCAACTTTATTCTGCTAAACCTCGTCATTTCTAGCCATTAGAGCAAGAGGGTCATTTCTGCCTTTTTTTCGTATACACAAATTTCACATTACACGGCGAAATGTGGGCCACGGAGAGCCAATTATGAAAAGAAAATACACAAAGATCGTTATTGTTTGTATGTCATTGCTAGCACTTGCCAGTTGTAATGATGATGAGTTTTCGGAAGACAATTTTAGTCATGAGGATGGCAATTTCACTGCTGTAGCACCTGTACCCTCAAATTTGCAGGCTGGCATGCCTGAAGAAAAACCAAAAGAAATGCTATCCGTGGCGGATCCCACCCCACCTGAAGTCTGGTTGCTGTCTTTGTATCAACAAAAGCCTGAGCATGATTCAGAGCGTGATGAGTTTTATTACCGGGCACTACTCGCTGAGATATTGCCCCATGTTCATGAAGATAAACGGGTTGTCACCAATCGTTTAGTACAAGTGACAAGACAGTTGGCAGATAAGGGTATTAAAGCGGATCAGGATAAATTGCTGGTGGATTT
Organism: Methylophaga thalassica; assembly: GCA_011052985.1. Lineage (GTDB taxonomy): Bacteria > Pseudomonadota > Gammaproteobacteria > Nitrosococcales > Methylophagaceae > Methylophaga > Methylophaga aminisulfidivorans_A. The sequence goes on along the minus strand of DRHY01000277.1, from coordinate 2,349 downwards.
CGCTCACTATTTACCAGACGTGAATGGTAAATATGTCTTTGGTGAGTTGATGGCAAATTATAGCAACCTACGACAACAGAATATTGATCATGAGCAGGCCATGAAGGTGTTATTTGAGCTTATTTGATCAGGGAGGAATATATGGACGTACTACTTCAAAGTTTGCTTGTGTGGGCACTCAGTCTGACTAGGTACGATGACCCTGGTTATCTGCCAAAAATAGAGGCGGTCAGTCATAAAGCCCTCGCCACTAAATTGTGCGACTCAGATTTCTGTACGGCGGTTGCATATTACGATAGTGACACCGAAACGATTTTTTATGATAACCGTATGAAGTTGAAATCTGACGATGGTGCCCGAGGTTTCTTGCTGCATGAAATGGTGCATTTTTTACAACATAAAAATGGTGAAATAGATCCTCAAGATATAGATTGTAAAACCAGAGTAGCTATTGAGCATGAGGCTTATCGCGTACAACAATTTTTTCTGAAAGAGCATCATAAGGATACATTTCAAATTGATATGGCTGTGGCCGTTTTACCTAGTTTGTGTGCAGACGAGGTTGAACAAGTAAAGTAGGTGAGATACGAATTAATATAATAGGAAGCGAATACGGCTGGGGACTGAGTGCCGACAAATTCTCCAGTTACTGATTCCACATTTTAACTTTCATCAATGCACAACCAAGCCTTTCACCTTACAGTTTGTCTTAACAGTGAGTTCACAAGACAGTAGGTTGAATATCGATATGAATGATCCATCCAAAGCAGCTGACAGCGAGCCATCGTCTTTGCCTGACAAGTCTCAGTCAGACCACATTGCTGATAAACCGCCTGTTACTAACACCGAAAAACGCCTGATACGCCCTTGGTTACTCTTCACCTTATTAGTGCTATTAATTATTTTGTTGACTGTTCGTGATGACTTACGGCAAAACGCCATTGAAAGCGGTGAAAATACCGTTCGTTATGTCGTATTCAATGCTTTAGGTTATTCACCTAGAGAGTTATTTATCTGGCGTTTACGTTTGGCTGGATTATCAGATAGTCCATTAGGACAACGATGGGCAAATGCGGTTGAACGCGCGAGTGAGCAAGCTATCCAAGCTGACAGCCAGTACCGGACCCGAGATACTTTCGAAACAGATGAGGTTGAAGCTCATATCTATCAGGTGTCGTTAAAGCGAGGCGAAAAGCTGAGATGGCAACTCGCCCGACTGAATTCTGCTGATAGTCGGTTGTACGCCAGCTTAGAACGGCGTGAAAAAAACAGCGACGTCTGGTCTAGCATCACTGAGCTTGAGGCGGATGGCGACATCAAGAGTCGAGTGGTCTCGTCATCGGCTGATTACCGTATCGTTCTTCAACCCGAGTTATTCGCCAACACAGACTATGTATTGGCCATCGCTACGGGTGGTTCATTACCTTTTCCAGTAGAAGGGGCTAAGCAGCGGGATATCGGCAGTGTCTTTGGTGATCCACGTGATGGCGGGTCCAGAAAACATCATGGTGTTGATATCTTTGCTAAAAAGGGCACGCCTGTTGTGGCGGTGATTGATGGTTATGTTCGAACAGACACGGGCGGCCTAGGCGGTAAACACATTTGGCTATCAAGCGGTATGTTTGGTTATGGCCGTGCCCGATACTATTACGCTCATCTGGATTTCTTTGCGATTGAATCCGGCGATAAGGTGAAAAAAGGTGAGGTTATCGGCTATGTGGGTAATACGGGTAACGCTAGAACAACACCACCGCATCTTCACTTTGGCATTTACTCAGGTGGCCCTGTTGATCCTGCGCCGTTTCTGAAACCAGAACCGGTGTTGCCTGCTACCTAATCATTTAAGATTACCGCTAATGATTCATACATCATCCCAGTTGGAAAAATGTTTCATTAGAAAATCAATTGCTAAGCGAGCACGAAGCGGCTGAAACTGTCGGTTTTTATACACGATCCAACTGCTTGCTCCGTTACCCCAAAAAGCGTCGAGAACAGGGACAAGGTACTTATTTTTGATGTCATCTTTGAACGTGCTTTTGGGCATATAAGCAATGCCTAAACCTTGCTCGCAGGCATGAGCGACAACATTGGCGTTATTGCATCGCCAACGACCTCTGACTCGGATACTTTTTTGATGGCCATCAATATCAAATAGCCAATGATCGTTGTTGGAAATAATACAGCTATGATTTTTTAATTGGTTTGGGTGGGTTGGCGTACCATGCTGTGCTAAATAATCAGGGCTTGCCGCCGCCATCATCGGGCGACTGATTAATTTGCGTGCGATCAGGCTAGAGTCAGTTAATTCACCATAACGCACGGCAAAATCGATGTCGTCATCGACAAAAT
>DRHY01000276.1 GCA_011052985.1 Methylophaga thalassica | reverse complement strand
CTTGGTTTTTTGGGTAAGCGGATTAAATGGTTGATCTTACCTTTGCATGAGAGTGAGACAGACCGGCATCTCATCGGATTATCTGGTTGATGCTTCACCTACTGCTGGTGCATGTTTCCTTCGCTAATTCCAGCAAGAACCCCAACGCCTTGCTCGATGATCACATCTCTCATGTGCGGTCGCAGATAACCGCTCTGCAAGCGCTTGAGAAACAACTCGTTTCACTGAGAGCGAGTTGCAACGATGACCGGGAAGTTGAGGCGTGTGGGGGTCTTGCTGGAATTAGCGAAGGAAACATGCACCAGCAGTAGGTGAAGCATCAACCAGATAATCCGATGAGATGCCGGTCTGTCTCACTCTCATGCAAAGGTAAGATCAACCATTTAATCCGCTTACCCGTTATTTTTTTCTGTTATTTGATCTTCAAGGTAACCAGCAACACATTAGGTCTGATCATTTTTGGAGCGGGTTTGGCTGTAAGTGCTTATGTTCAGTCCAGTTTGGACATTTTTGTGCTGGGCCTGATTTTTTTGGCTGTCAGTAGCTTCATTCGCTCTATTCGGCACCAAATAAAAAGTACTGGCCGAAAAATGAGTCTTGAGGAAAAAAAGTACTGGTTCTGGGTTAATGAGTACCAGGATGGCCGCACTTCGATTTACCCAAAAAAACCACGCTCTTAGCCAGCCCGAGCTGGGCTGGCAGGCCTTCTATGTTAGTTTCTTCCTGATGCCTGGTTATAGGCCCTAATATCGATCAAGTTGTTCTGAGCATAATCTCCAGCAAGGGATGCATTTGAGATCACTGCAATCTGCTTATCCACAAATGCTTTATCTTCTTCGGACACACTGCCGGGGATGTAAGCGCCACTCTCATCCTTTTGACGATACTCATTTAGCATTTGCTCCCTTAGACCAAGCATTTCAGGCGACCAACTCGATGAGTCTTCAGAGTTGAAAACGCGCCCCGCCAAACCTTCATTGAAAGCTTGAGCGAACACTTGACTTTGAATCGGGGTCAATCCCATTCTCCGCCCTTCGCTGTACGCTTCCTGTTTGAAATCATCGGCATACTGTTCTAAGAACTCACCATATCTATTGTTAACTGCTGCACCAAATGCCCCAGCCAACATGGCTTCAGACTTAGTGCCCCAGTTTACTTCGGAGGCATACTGATAACTCGATCCACTGTATGCATCATTAAACGCCGTCAATGGGTTTTCCAAAGAGGTTCCGGCATCAACGGCTGCTTTTAACCCATCCCAAGTTGATTTGCTGGCCACCGTTGCATTGTGCAGGAAACCTCGTGATGCTGGATCTTCAAGCGCTTGTTTTTTGTAACTCTCATAGTCTTCGCCAAAGTGATTCAAGGTATGCAGTGCTGCATCAGTATGCTTGCCACTGAAGTCACCAATGGCACTGGCGCTGTTGAAGAACATTTCAGCACCAGAGACTCCGCTATCATCAGCCATAATGCGAGATCGCCACTGAGAGCCAGCTTCACTGTTTAGTCCAGATTGATAGGTACTTGTGTCAGAAGCTACGGCCTGCTGGGCTTGTTGCTGATGTGCATTCAGCTGTCCATCAACACCAGACAAATTAGTTTGGTAAGCTGATTGAGCAGAGTTGAACTGCGTTTGAACAGTTGCTGCATCCTCGTAGCCGCCAAATACACCCGACTCCACTTGGCTTTGAATACCACCAAAAGCAGGTGCCGTTGATGACAAGTCTTCATTTGAGCGCGGCTGAATTGATCGTAAATCGGCTCCGGTAGCCATGGCCATAACCGTCATTGCTGCTTGATAGTCATTGTCTCGTTCAGCGGGCGTTGAGGAGTTGCTATAGGTTAAAGACTCCATAGCTGCGGCCACATACGCCTGATTATCATCCGGTAGCAAGCGCTGATACATTGGAAGGTTTTCACGTAATCGGTTACCTGCTTCAACATGCTGGTTCATATAGCGACCTAAATAATCCATGACTTCAGGATTATCCGCTGCTAATCGGGTTAACGTCGCACCATCAGTATTTCTTTGTCCTGATAGACTGTAGCTGGCTTGATCAAGCTCACTAAAGCGGTTGGATGCCGTCACAACGTCTTGTGCTGAACTCTGAAGTGACTGATAGTCTTGATTAGACAACGACATCTCAACGCCAGAACGTCTTGAATCTGAAAGGTCCTTAACCATTGCATCGCGATACTCAGCACGTCGTGAATCACTTGATGCCAAGCTTTGCATCTCCCCAGTGAGCGTATTTGCGGTCGTTGACCGAGAACTGCCCTCTGATGACTCAACTTGGCCACTAAAGTTACCACCTAAATCCAAGCCTGCTCGTAACCGTGATATTTTTGGCACTCTTGATGATTCTGGCTTATCCACTCCTGGTAGGTTGCCTTGTGGGGAGTCATTTCCCCCTGTACCAAGTAATCTTCCCAAGAACCCTTTATCTGCGACTTCTTTATCACCGGTATTTGTAATGGTTCCATCTCCACCGACCCTTAGGCCTCCCGATAACACGCCCGATACCAAGCCGCGTACAGCGTCTTTTTTATCGTCTCCGAAACCATACCGTGTTTGCAGGTCATCAGTAACCTGATTAACAACGGCGCTAGATGCGGAATTAGAAGAACCGATCTGACGTCCAACCGAAGAAAGGTTGTCGTAACTTAGCTTTTCACCAAAGGTTCGACTCATGGTATTGCCAACCTGACGACTAAAGGCTTGGGTTGCCTGAGTCATGGATTCTTTTGCAGAGCCGACCATTGAACCCACTGCGTTTCCGACGGAGAAACTGCTTAGTAAGTTTGACGCGCCGGACATTGCAGAACCCGTAAGGGCTGAATTTTGAAACATTGACTGTGATTGCATCACCGGGGCATTTTTCGCGACATCTGGACTTGCCATCTTTTCATCAATTGCATCACCGTTTTGAAGACGTCCAGCCAAGTGGGTAGCGGTTATTGCTGAGCCATACACGAGCATGAGCGAAATCGCCGGAACACTCGACGCCAACATGCCGCCAGTCGCTATCCAGGTTTGCAGCACTGAATCCATCTGCATCATCCCAGCAAAAGATGGCACTTCTGTACCTGCAAAGGCATCAAGAGCCGACATTTTCCCAGCAACAGTTAAATGGATATATAGGTTAATGATGGCCATGACAGGCATCCAAAGTTGAATCCAAAGCAGGATTAACAAGTACTTCCCGGCCATTCGCATCCCGATTTGGCCAAGGGCTATCACAAAGGCCATCAAAGGGGTGATGGCGTAAATGAACCCCTCAAAAAACGTCATCATCGGACGAACGATGCTTTGGAACAGGGTCTGCTCCGCCGCCCATTGCGTATTGCGCTGCTCAATCGCTTGGTTAACCATAACGGCGGCGGTGAAAGCTTGATCATCCATATATTTGCCCGTCACGCTTTGCTCATAGATAGGCAAAAGCACCGATGCGGTCATGTACTCTTGGGTGTTAACCGAGGCCAAACCAAGGTTATTCAGTGCATTGCGGATCACGTCATCAGTGTCCGTTGCCGACGAAGTCCCCAATGAGGCTGACAGAACCTGTTTAAGTCTTGGAATGAAGGTTGATTCTGTCATGAGTTTCAGTTGGCTGTAGGCATCGGTGCAGTCCAGATCGCTACTGCTACCACTGAGCATGATTCGAGTGCCATAAATGCGCGAATCAAACCTAATCGCAGTCATAGGGTTAGGATCACTCAGTACCTGATCGAGGTTCTTTTGGCCGATGTCGATACCAATCAAGGTGCACTCTTTGATGTAGTTAAACCACGATTGCTCGATGTCCGAGCCGCCGACACGATTTGCATCACCCAACCCAGAGCGATCCATCACCTGTTTTCTCACTTTAATCAGTGACTGTAAACTGGATGCAAAGCCGTATTCCGTCATGGCGGGAGTTGAGAAGGCGGTTTCAAACAATCGCGTGATTTGAAAGCCAACAGTCGAAATCGTACTGCCTGCGGCAGCAACACCGATGGGCACATTATCAACCACTCGAACTTGTCCCGTGTACGCATCCTCAATGCTCACTCGGGTACTGGGCCCAAACATGGTTGCAAAGACTAGCCATGAGACTAAAACGTGTTGAAAGTTAATCCCACGACCACCTTGCATTAAGGCCTGAACAGAGACCATCAATACCCCAATGAGCAAGCCAATCCGAACCATTGAAGTAAAGTCGCCTGTACCAGTGATCATCGCGACAGCATTCAGGACCTGCTCTAAAAAAGCCGAATCTCCGATGGAATAGATTTCCCACATTATCTATTCCCCCAGCGCCGTAGATTTAACGGTGTAATAACGCTGTTTGCGAATGGTCTGAATCACCTGATTAAAATGCGCCAGTAATTCTTGCTCTGATCCGTATCTTCGCTGTAACGCGGCGTACTCCTCATTGATTTGGCGACGTGCACGTTCAAGGTCTTCGGTTAACAACTTCGCATAGGCATGATCTTCCACACCAGAGGTACTTCTAGCTGCATTGAGCATGTCTTCAACCAATGCCCGGGCCATCTCAACAGCAATAAATGGTGCTGCTCGTGAAGCAAACGATCTAGCGGCACCTTCATTTAATGCAGAAAGTGTTCGAATCATGCCGCCAATGCTCGCGGGAGCCGAGGTCATAAAAGCCTTTTCGGTGGTGCTAGCAGCCCCTGTATTTCGAGCAAATTTAAAAATAATGCCGTTACTAGAACCTGTACCAAGAAGTAAATTTTCTACCTGAGTTGATAACCCGGTAAGAGTCACGTTAGTGATTGTTGGGTTCAGACAACCGTCTTGCGCCACTGTGTCACATCGGTACATAGCAACGTTGCCGCCATGAATTAGATGCTCAATAGTCACTTTATTGCCATTCAGCCTGGTCAGTTTTGGGGTTTTACCTTGGCCATCAGCGGCATTCGCTAAATCACCAACGATGATCGAACCCGTCACCGACATAACTGCTTCAAGAAAACGGTCATCCCCCGACGCAAACCAGCTTGATGCTGAGTGACGTTTCAGTGCTCGCCAAACCAAATTACCTTTAATCGTTCTGTTTACATCAGATGCCGCGACACTTGAAGCGTTCTCATATGGGTTCTTACCATTGGACTCACTCCAACTGGTAAAAACGTCTCCAGCCCCTTTAAGTGAGCTCAACATGCTGGCTTCTGTTTGCCCCTTTTTACCAAAAGCAGCCAGGGTATCGTTCACGACTCCCTGAGCCATTTGACAGGAATTGCCAAAATACTCGTTCAACTGCTGGATTTTCTTTTGCAGTGTCTCCATGTGCTGAGAGCATTTCTCGCACATAGCACTGAGCGCCAATTGGAATGCGTACCCCTTGGCGTTTGCAGCAACAGAGCGAAGTAATTGAACAAACTGATCTGCATTAACAAATGACAAACTTCCAGCGAACATATCAATGCCGCCACAACCGGCTTGGAATGACGGTGGCACCATAGAGACGAGGTTCTCGTTCATGATCCTGTTACGGACAACAACGCTTCCACCAGATATAACGCCACGTCGTTGACTCTCGAATACACCAGGCGCAGTGCTGTTGGTCATTGAACCAAACAACTGGTTCATCTCCTGTTGCAAACTTGCTTGGCTCATAGACGAAAAACCAATCGCACAGGCGATTAGCGATACTTGAAATACTTTTTTCATCGTTACAACCCTCCTTGTGCACGCAGATAGCGAACAAGGAACTCAGGGTCCTGTAATATCTTTTCGTTAAGCTCTTGGGCTGACATCGCGAGTGACACGCCGGGTTGAACAGGTCTGGTGGCATAGTAAGTTTGATCGTCAATCCAACCGGCTTGATGGGCTGCAAGAATGATTCGATTATTGAGCTCATCAAGGCTCATTGCGCCTTGGCCAATCGGAGTGATGACATTAGGCGGATCAACTAAGAACACGGCAGGGACAGTCGTAACGGACAAGGATTGAGCTTGTCCTGAATCGACTTTGTAATTAGGAAACTCTCCACCCGGTAAAGGCAAGCCATCGACTGCAATAGCAAACACCTCGAAACCATAGTTCAAAGCCATTGATTCGATGATAGGCGCTTGAGCATGGCAGTAAGGGCAATCAGAACGATAGAAGAAGAATAAGCCAGCCCGTTTTGCTACTTCACCTAAAGCAATATCTCGTTGAGCGCCAGCTTCTCGATCCATCCGATTGGCAGCATAGGTAGCCAAGGGTCTGCGACTGATTTCATCCAAAACTGGATCGCCCATGACTACCTGCTGACTAACATCAGCAAACTGTGAGCCCTTATCCATCATGACGCGCTGGAGATACAGATAGGCTCTGACGTTCTCATTCGTCGGCTCATCAATTGCCTTGTCCATGAACGACTGCATGTGCTCACGAAACCAGGCAGCACTGAAAGGCTTTAGCCCGCTCTGACTCGACTCTGCCGCACCAGATTCCGGCTTAATAAGCTCTTCAGCCTCCGCTGGCTCAGGAATGACCTGATACCAAAACCAGCCTTCCTGACCACGCTGATAGAATGGCTCGTCACTGGCATAGGCGGGTAAGATGAATAGAAAGAAAATAATGATTGGGATGGTCACCCATAGGATAAACCAAGGTAACAAAGGCGTTCTCATTGTCAGCTCCAGAAAATTTCATAGAGCTAACATGCTAAAGATCCCCGTTAGAGCGATTGGACAGATAGATGAAGGAATTTTGTGTGTTTCTGACTATAGGGAACTGTCAAACCAACTCAGCTGACTTGTCACTATCTCGATAATGCCTATGATATAAAACTGATACCCAACTCAATAAACAATCTCGACTTCAAAACAATGACTTTCGTTGAACAATGGCCTTTCTCCACAAAAAAGTCACCGATTAAAAACCTTAGAATAAAGGGAATTAATAAAAATGCTGCACTGCTCTTTCATTTTCCTATTAAAATCAATATACGTATCTTCAGGGATTTTTAGAAAAAGCACATGGAACGGTATCTCTTGTCCTTGCTGGTGAATAATATCTGAAATCACACCCTGTGTTTTTTCAAGGTTAAGTGAAGCCCATCGTTCTTCTGATATAGGGTAAATAAATCCACATCCCTTGATTGCGGCAACATTTCCATACTGCCCTATGTAAGTATGTAGCTGAAAAAGATCTTCACGCTTCACCCCAAATTGTGAATCAAATGCTTTATACTTCACATCAAATACGAATAAACTCTCATCAATTTCTATAACAAGATCAGGTTCAAGTTTTCTCATATAACCACAGAGAGCACCAGATGCTATTTGCTGACGTTGCTCGAACTTACCTAGCAGGCGTAGCCCATCTCGCTTGATGAGCTTACGAATGAAATATTCAAACAACATCGAAATATCGAAAAAGAAAGCACTCGAATCCTGCTGCGAATCAAAATCAGAGCCCTTCCGGTCAATGACTTGCTTAGATAAGTCAATGAGCACGTTATAATCATTGTAGAAAGGGTTGGTGAAATGAGAAGTCCTCAAAATTTCTTGCTGTGACCTTTTAACCCCCTGATTGGCAGTCAGAAATGCACTATAGATATTTCGTGTTTGGTGACAAAATGAGTAATGTGCAACTGCTTCATAAGCTTTTATAAAAAGTGAAGTTGCAGGGCTGTCGTAGCTGTGCTCTCGGTACGAGCATAAATATTTTCCAGATGATTTATTCTGGAAATAATCTGTAGCATTTATAGTTCCCCTTACGCGGGAAATACGATCATTTCTTGTAATATAAGTCTTTGGCAAGCCCAGGCGGTAGGCTCTCTTAAACTTAATGTTCCATAGATATGCTAAAAGCCACTCGTAACCGTCTGCGTGACTTTCTCCTCCAATGTTTTCTAATTCGAGAAATCCATCGGCATCTGCAATGATGTATTGAAGGAAAGCATCACCAAAACGTGAGCTGATCTTCAGAGAGTAATCTCCTCGCTTAACAAATCCGATTAAATTGCCCGTGTCGAGATTAAAATTTCTGGCATCCGTACCAGAGACACCGATGAAACCACCATCTGTATTGTGTTCGTAATCTTCATCATTGAAGAGTATTAAAGCATCGGAAATATTATCATTCAGCGTTTTTTCGACATCACGAGATACCGAATTCAAAAAGTGCCAAATTGCAGACTCGTCGTTATGAGGATAGGTCCATTGTCCTTTTGATTTGGCACTAAGGGTTATCGACTTCCCTAAACGTCTATTTGTCAAAATGCCTTCGCTGACAAAATAGGACTGGTTATCGACCAGTGTGCCGTTCTTAATGATATCGAAAAGCCACACAGTTTAAACCCCAAATGCCTTTCCGAAGGAGCTAATCAGTTCAGTCTCCTTACCTGTTCCACGAAGATACTCCTGTAATAACGGACGAATACAATCATCCCATACACGCTCTCGTACCTCCGAAACTGTAAGGCTGGTTGCATACTTCAAGTCCATCAAATAGGCATGACCAATTTGGTAATCATTACCAAGCAAAGGTTCTTTAACTATCAATTCATTCAAGCGTTCAAGGTTATCCACCAAGGGCAGCCAAGCTTTGCAAAATTGGTTCAAATGGTATTTCAATAGCGCCATATCAGGCACCACTTCTTCCCAACGGAATCTTCGACGCAAAGCAAAGTCAAAACTTTCGACACTTCTGTCTATCGTGTTCATCGTTCCAATAAGATAGATGTTTGTTGGAATGAAGAACAAATACCCTTGTGCGTCTTTAAGCATACCAGTATGTTCATTGTTCAGATTGGAATATTGGGTTTTAACGCAACCTCTAGTGCCTCGGTATTCCAGACAGTACATTAACTCACCAAAAACGCGAGACAACTCAGCCCGGTTTACCTCATCAATTATGAAGAAAAATGGTGGTACTGCTTCCGATACAAGCTTGGATATATCTGATATTTCGAAAATATCCTGCCAATGCTCGCCTGATAACTTTTCTCTAAACGGGAGAAGTTCCTTGATAGTAAGAGACTCCCACTTCTGAGTAAGTCCAAGCCCATATACATCGATTTCCCACTTACCAGCGCTTCGGCAAAACTCTTTAAAAACACCATTTTGCAACGTTAATTGAGAGTTCCCATCATTGTCCAAAACCGGACGTAGCCCTTCCATAAAGTCTTCATAACTGAAAGAAGGATGAAATTGAACCAACTCAATCTGACTTGCATGTGTGAGTCGGCTGTAGGGAGCAAATTCCTCTTTCCAGATGTCAAAAAAAAGCGAAGTTTGCAGGCGTGCTTGATAAGTTTTCCCTGTCCCCGGCGCACCGTATTTAACAACCTGCTTCTTTAAACTGAATGGGTTTGACAAATTCTCGTAAAGCACCCAAACAAACTGACTAAGATAAAACTCATCAGTTTTACCTTCCCTAAGCTCACTATCAAACTCGCTTTTGATGCTCTTTAATAGAAAAATGTTTTTAGCAAACCAGCTTTGATTTTCTTCTGCTGGGTATACTGGAATTATCCCTTCGCGTATAAGCCAACTAAAAACCTGATTGAATTTACCGGAATCAACCGTTGTGGAGACTTCGAGCGTACAAGCTGCTGCCACTCGATTAACGAGAACAGGGTTGTTGGATTTACCTTGGTTAGCCCACGTATCAGCAAAAACCGTGAAGTTTTCACTGTTTGGAATCAATATAAATTGTTCTAATGCGGATATGAAATCCTTGTTTTTAATGAATGACTGGAAATTGTCATTGCTCAACACAGACTGTCCGCGAGAAGCGATACCGTTGCTCTTCTCATAGATTAACTGCTTCAGAAAATCTTCATCATTTTGAGACAAGCCTTCTCCAGATGTGATTCGCTCACGGATTTGAGCGACCTGACTGTAAAAGTCTCGATAGGCTTTGTGCCATCCATTGACTTCATGCTTCCTGTTCTCAATAAGATATTTATATAGGTTTTTCAGTCTACTTTTCATTTATTCCCTTGTTACTCGATTACCGGACACACATCTTGAATTCATTTTGAGCTTTTTAGAGAGACTTATTGAGTCTGAAAACAGTAACCAAAGTCTTCATTGCTCCTGACGGAACGACTACAAAATGCAAATCACTGTTACTGTGCCGCCAAATATCAGCTTTGTTACTATATTTTTGGTTCTTATGAAGTGTTACCTTTTCAGGCAAAATTGCTTTTGTCAATGATGAGCTAAATAACTTTGAAATCAAAGCCTTCCAAGGATGCTTGGGCACTCCATCAGAAAGCCGTTCCACGAATCTTTCAAGCGCGTGACGAGTCACCACGACAGGTCCAATGTTCGGAACGTTGATGACTTCATCGATGTCTCTCACTGTAGCATTATCGACGCTGTATTCTTCGAAGGAATGTGAGAGCCAATCGTCCCGCTTCTCTACCGAGATCTGTGCTTCTTGGTAACGGGTGAGCAAAAACCTAGTCAAGCTGTATAGTGAATGTTGGGTTGAGCATTGTTTCTGTAACTTTTTGATGGCTCCTTTACTGACCCGGATTTGAAGCCCATTGCCGCTTCGGTTACTCCCCATCACCTCTTTCACTGACAGTAGGTGATGAATCGCATAGAGCTCAGCTGCAATTGGCTTTTGCTGCTCAGCTAGCTTGTCGTATTGCTCACCTAAATCGACCCTTAGTTCGCCTCCTCTTCGAAGGCCGGTCTTCCAGTAAACCGTAAACTCACCATCAATCTGCTTTGTTAACAGGGTTAATACCATCATGTTTGTTTCTCCTATTGGTTATCTATTTTTCATTCTCCATGTTTTTTCAAATATGCAAGGCGCAAAAAAAGGGGCCGAAGCCCCTTGGATCAGATATGAACTTTCGGAAAGCCCATGGCACCGTAAACATTCAGCACATCATTCCAATCCCAACTTTTCACGCCAAGTGACGTTGGTATCGGGGGGATCAACTCTTGTGTCAGAATGCCTTTCTGCCAGGCTTTTTTCTTGAGTTCATTCGCTGCATTCAGGCCGGTCTCAGAGAGATCGTGATCTGCCCAGATGTACAGCATTTTCACATTACTTGGTGGTTCAAACCTAGCCAGTAGAGTTGCGTTCACAACCGACCAACATGTTTGTCCCGTTGCTCTGGTAACCGCTAAAGCTGTTTCGATGCCTTCAGAAACACCTAGTACCTCACCAGGCTCACCTATCGGAATGGCACCACCTGTGATTGTTCTGTCACTTGGTATCGGCATCATCTTTTTAGGCTTTTCAACCGGCGCTTTGAATCCATCTTCACTTAGGTAGATCCGATGAAACGTGGCCGAACGCCCTTGCTGAGTAACGATTTTACCTAGCAGCGCTGGGTAGCTATCGATAAACAGACCATCTTCATCATGGTAAGGCAAGTTTGGATGATACCTCAGCACCGAATCCCATTCAGGACGAAGCCGGGTAACAATGCCACGACGATGCATGTAGTTCCAAACTGGTTGCGCACGAGTATCTGCAAGAGATAACGTTTCTCCCCAAGTTTGATTCAAGCGATGGATAATCGCTTTGTCCTCGTCCTGCTTTCTAGCCCTCCAATCAACTGCGTTACTCGGTATTGGCCGAATAGGCGCTTGTATTTGTCCGGATTGAATACCAAGAACCTGGCCGATTGCTTCAACAGACTGAGCAAAGTTCCATCCATTAATCCAAGACAACAGTTCAAAACCATCATGAAAAATCCCGCAGGTGTTACAAACGCCACCTCCGGTATATTCAGCATCTTTGAACAGCCTAAAGCCATCACGACCGCCATGAACAGGACAAGCCACATGACGGCCTTTTCGAGCAATAGCGGCATCAAGTTCTGGCACCAACGCCGCCAGTATTTGAAGCCATTGGCCATTAAGATATGGCCTCACTGTTTCAATCTGTAAAGGTAACGCCATATAACCTCCTTAAGTAAAAAGCCGACTCCTACCACAGGTGGTAAAAGTCAGCTTGGGTCCTGCATTGAGCCGTTTGGTTAATGCAGGAACGTTAGTCAAGCTGGATACCATGTCGTCTTAATAGCCACATGATGGAATCACGAAGCACATCAGGATCGACAACCGCAGCCATCGCGCAAACACGAAAGCAAAATGGCGTTAATTCGTCATTTTGAATCCACGACAACACATCCTTTCGCAATCGAGTACTGACACGACCGTCCAGCAATACACGGATCGCATCCAATAGAATGCCTTCGCGTAACTGCCAGATTTCCGTGTCAGACCAAGTGACTAGGGCATCATCAAACCCAAATAGAAATTCGAGCTGTGATGACG
>DRHY01000275.1 GCA_011052985.1 Methylophaga thalassica | reverse complement strand
GATCGAAATTTTATATTCCTAATAAATGTGGTTGTTGCGGGAGAGACGACTGAAATAAAAATCTTAGCTGACCAACTAAAAGAGCAGTCAATAAAAGAGCAAAAAGCCTTACAGCAGAATGTCTTTATCAAGATGACGATTTACCAACAAGCCACTCTTGTAGGCTCATTTATTTTGCTGATGTTCGCTATCTTTATCTCGCGCTTCGTCGCCAAAAGTGTATCCATCCCAGTAAAACAAATTGCTGATACCTTTAGCCAATTAACTTCTGGACATGAAATAGAGCAAATCCCCGGTGTGGATCGTAAGGATGAAATTGGTCAGTTAGCGCGATCAGCGAATGTGTTTAGAGAAAACGCTCTACAGACAAAACAACTGCTGACTGAATCAAATCGGCTGACCAAAAGCTTAGAAGCCAAACAAGCAGAATTAGAGATGCGAAATACTGAGTTAGATAATTTTGCCTATGTTGCCTCTCATGATCTTAAATCACCACTCAGAGCGATATTTAATCTAGCCGAATGGATTGAGGAAGATTGTTACGATATTTTGCCAGACGATTCAAAACGACATTTTGATACCTTACGCTCGCGAATCCTACGAATGGAAAGGCTTTTGGCTGAATTGTTGAGTTATTCAAGAGTCGGACGAGTCGATCAAGATATCGACATCATTGATGTGAGAGCAGTGATTACAGAATCAATCGAGTTGTTAGATAAACCGGCTTCATTAAACATGCATATTCAAGATGAATTTCCACAGATATTGGGCAGGGAAACACCCTTTAAACAGGTCTTCCAAAACATTATCAGTAATGCATTTAAGTACAACGACAAACCTAACTGTGAGCTTACTATCAGTTGTCGTAAGATTAATGACTCAGCACATGAATATACCATCGCGGACAATGGCCCCGGTATAGATGAGGACTATCACAATAATGTATTTGATATGTTCACGACGCTACAATCGCGAGATAGCATTGAATCAACGGGAATGGGATTAGCCATTGTGAAGAAAGTATTAGAAAATGAAGGTGGTTCAATACGCATCGAAGATAATCATCCCGGTTGCCGTTTTGTATTTTGCTGGCCTGATAAACCGCTTAAGGATAGCTAATGTTTAAAGATATTCTCTTCACTAATATCCTCATTGTCGACGATGATATTGTCGACCGTGAATTCATTATTCGTACACTGAAAAAGAATCAGTATATGGAGGTAACGATTGACTCCGCTGGTGACGTGCTAGAGGGGCTGGAGAAACTATCAAATAAACATTACGACTTGATCTTGTGTGATTATCGCATGCCCGGACTTGAAGGAATTGAGTTACTTCGTCGATTAAAACAAAAACAAGGCATCCTTGATACCGCTATCGTCATGATGAGCTCATCTGAAGATGAGCAACTAGCACTTGATTGCCTAGCTGAGGGTGCTCAAGACTTTTTGATTAAAGCAGATATCACCTCATCACGTTTGCGTAGAGCCATTTTTCATGCAAAAAAACGATTTGATTTAGATAATGCCTACCGCAGCACACTTGAGCGTCTTCATGTTGCCAATCAATCAGCCATGGTAGGCACGTGGGAATACAATTTTCTCACTGAGGCCTTGTTATGGGATGACAAAATGTTTGATTTGTATGAAGTCGCCAAAGCAGACTTCACTGGTCAATACGCTGAATGGACGTCAAAGCTTCATCCTGAGGATAGTGAACAAGCACAAAATGCAATGAATAGCACTTTACGAGACGGTGTTCTGTTCGATGTTGAGTTTCGTTTAAATCTGCCCTCTAATACACTCCGTTGGATTAAAGCGGATGCCTCATTGGTAAGCGATAGGGATGGTAATCCAGTTAGAGTTGTCGGTGCGAATAGAGACATCACCCAAGAAAAATTAATGCAACAGCAAATTTTGCAGACAAATCAAGAACTAGCAAAGACAGCTGAACAAGCATTAGAGTCTGCCAAAGCAAAATCAACGTTTTTGGCGAATATGAGTCATGAAATTCGTACGCCAATGAACGGTATTATCGGTATGACAGGGCTGCTTTCTGATACACCCTTAACTGATGAACAGTCTCACTACACACGTCAAATCCGACTCAGCTCAGAAGCCTTACTACGCGTTATAAATGACATTTTAGACTTTTCAAAAATTGAATCAGGCAAGATGGGCATTGAGTTATCTGAGGTCAATATTGAAAATCTAATCGGTGACATAGGTAAACTTATTTCCCCCTCCGCTGAAACTAAAAGAATTGAATTATTTTGTCCATCCAATGTGCTGGATGAACGATTGGTCGAAACTGATCCTGTCAGGCTCAGGCAGGTTCTCCTGAATCTACTGTCAAATGCAGTTAAATTTACTGAGCAGGGACAAGTAAGCCTGTCCGTCCTATCAGAAAAAGAAGAGGCTGGTATATCAGCGATTACTTTTAGTGTGATCGACAGTGGCCGAGGAATGACAGAAGAAGAGGCTATTCTCATCTTTGAACGCTTTAGCCAACTTGATGGCAGCACAAACAGAAAGCAAGGAGGAACGGGATTAGGGCTTTCTATAAGCCACCAACTGGTTTCTATGCTTGGCGGTGAGCTGAAAGTGGAGTCGGTACTGGGCGAAGGAAGTCGTTTCTATTTCACTATTCCATGCCGAGTGATTAGCAAGCCGGCCAAAAAAACGCTCAATATAGCCAATACACATTTCATAGGCTGCTTCAATCTAAGCAGTTATCTCGATTTATTAGATGATATGTTTACACACTGGAATGAGTCTCTGCAGCGTACAAACAATCTTTCTGAGCTCGTTAAACACATAGCTACATTACCAGGAGAGCAAAGAAAAATTGTGGTCATTGACACGGAGCTTGTGACCCATGATGACTTCCCATTGATGTATAAACTTCGAAATAATAATACAAAATTTATTTTTGTTAATTCGATGATCAATATGTCGAAACGGACCATGCGGACTAGCTTTGCCGATCAAGTGGTGGTCAAGCCCATCGGGGCATCAGAGTTATACAATGCCATTATGCATACAGTGTTAAATGATAAAGAGGGCAACGTTGATGGTATATCCGGAAAGAGTGCATCAAAAATATCAAACTTACCTAACTTTAATGCCTCTGTT
>DRHY01000274.1 GCA_011052985.1 Methylophaga thalassica | reverse complement strand
CCCCTGAAGACCAGCTCAGCAATCAAATGCTCAATGCCTTGGAATCATCGACCGATTCGAAATATCAGCAAGCACTTAGTTCAGTCAACATCGTAAAGGCTTATGATGGCAAAAATATTCGTTTACCCGGTTTTATCGTGCCACTAGAGTTCAATGCGCAACACGAAGTGACTGAGTTTTTTATCGTTCCCTATTTTGGGGCATGTATTCATGTTCCACCGCCGCCGCCCAATCAAATCATCTATGCCCAATATCCAGAAGGCTTTGTGCAAGAAGCACTTCAAGAGGCTTTTTGGCTAACGGGTAAACTCAGCACCCAACTCACCGAAAATGATCTAGGCACCTCGGCATATACACTCAATGTAGATAAAGTTGAAAAATACACAGATTATTGATTCATTGCTTCGCAACTAACTAGGTTCAATATAACCGTTGAACCTAGTTGAATAGCGTCATACAGAACGTTTTAAAATAAGTTAAATGTTGATGAAGTAGTCACAAATCGAATATTGGGTGAGTCAGCGGTCAACACATCAAGCCCCTGCTTACCGTTGTTCACCCACTCAACATTAAGTTTGCTTAAGGCAGGGAATAACTCAAACAAGGCAACATGGACAAGCTGTAATTGTTCGATATGCTCACATGTAAAGCTATAACTGGCATCTATATCCATATGCTGGTGTTTACGTTCAGTCTCTTCAGCCATAGTCTCATGTTCATCGTGGCCAATATCCACGTTGCTTGTTTCCGCGTGACAGTTGACACTATCAAAGGTAAACAAAGCACTACTGTCGGATAAGATTTTTTCTACTTTTGTCACGGTCTTTTTGTCTTGATCCGAATGAGCTTCATGCTCAAATCCCAGCATATTCATGGCTGGAGATTCAATGGCTATGTCAACTTTATTACCCTCGGTGATAAGCGTCATATTTGCCTGACCATGCACATGCGCTTCATGGTGTTCAGTCAGATCACCGGCCATCACGGCAGTAGTAAAAATAAGACAACATCCCAATACAACACCTGATAATTTTTTTACTTTCATACACACTCCACATATTTAGATATATCATATCTTGCACTAAGAACTAAAATTTCCAGACACACCTTGGTATATAAATCTATTCATTCCAGCAGCTACGTCTTCGGTAACACGGTAATTCGATAGTTTTACTGCATAGAACTGATCAAAATAGGCCTGTACATCAAGTTCGATGCTGTCGTTATACCCCATTTGTAAACTCAATGTTTGCCCATGCTGCTGTAATTTAACTTCACCGTTTTCAACCACCATCTCACCATTTTTAAATACCATATCGGCATGTCTAAACATGGTGGATATATCGGTATTTTGCTTATAGATAGCGATATCGGCTTTTGCACCAATACCGAGATGACCACGTTCAACTTGCCCTAATAATTTTGCCGGCGCGGCGCGGGTCATAATGGCAATCTCATAGAGACTATATTCACGCTTCAATCCCTTAAGCAGGGTCATTTGTTGTATCTCTGGATGCAGAGTCTCTAAACAGGCCATCCTGTAATCATAATCCATCAATAAGCGTATTAATTCAGGGTAACGTGTAAATGGCGCGCCATTTGGATGATCCGTCGTAAAGAATAAACGCCAGGGATCATCTGACAACAGAAAAATTTCTAAGCCAATGGCCCACTGCAAGCCATTTACAAAACTGGCTTGTTTGTAGTGATAAGGCACAATACCGCCACTACCCTCATTTTCAGCATGCCACACCATCCACTTCTGTGGTGATGCATCCTGTCGACGGCTATATTGTGCCATGACATCACCTGACAGTGTCACCGTTTGCCCAAACAGAATCTGACCCACATCCATCGTAATATTGGGGTAGCTGGCAAAAGCAGCCATTAGTTGTGCTGCTGATGATGAAAAACCATATTTACCCTCATCACCGTAACCGTAAAATTGCACATGAGCTAGATGCATAGGCAACCCTTGAGCGGCTTCCATGGTATCAATGATGGTTTTTACATTTCCGGGCGTACCAAGATTATTACAATGCACATGAACGGGATGTGGCATATTCGTTTGCACAACAGCTTTTTGCAAAGTTTGCAAAATTTGACGTGATGAGACACCGTATTGTGGAACAATATCATCCAGCCCGAAGGTTTCACTACCCATTTTAAAGGCCTGCGCACCTCCCGCATTAATGACTTTTAACCCCATTGCTTTCGTAACATTCATGGTCCACGACACATAATCGTTAATTTGCGCTTGACTCGCCTTTGCTCGCATGAGCCTCAGCAGAAAGTCATCACTACCTAATATCGCTAAGGCGCCGGTATCAATAATTGGAATATCTGCCATTTCGGCATGAACTTGAGGAGCATTAACAGGTAGCATGGCTGGTTCGATAACCAAGCCATATCCCATCTCCGCATAGCGATAACCAATATCAAAGCTAGACCACTTTGCATTATTAAACGGTAGATGTTGTTGACGTTCTAAATGACTTCTATGCTGTTCGGGTAGTAGTACGCGAGCGTTATTTACATTACCTCCTGCAATATGGCTATGAATATCAATAGCAGCGGCCATAACAACCTTTCCCTCCACATCATAGATGGCTGCTTTTTTTTGTTCCTCAGCCGATGGAGCAGCACAGATAATGTCGTCTTTCATCCAAATATCGCGATTCTCACCGTTGCATTGATGGACAGGGTCATAAACAAGGGCATTTCGGATGCAACGATACATATTGATTTACTCCTCGGGTTGAATAAGGCAAGCCATTATCTGTCTGAGCAATTCAGTTGATGATTTGTGGCTATTGCTAATAAGCTCAAACCTGCTTTCTGAGAAAACTGTAGATTGTTCAGAATAGTCAGCCGAGTTACCAACGTTATTGATAAAAAGTGAACCACCAGACACATTCATCATCGCCTTGATACGTTCAGATTCCAGCTGCTGGCATAAATCGATTAAGCGCTTTTTATCAAACTGATAATGTGACTTAAAACGGAAACCATAGCTATGCCAACTGCCTTCAGAATGCTGATAGCTGAAGATACCATCGGTATTTTCTGGAGATGACGTTTGTTGGTCT
>DRHY01000273.1 GCA_011052985.1 Methylophaga thalassica | reverse complement strand
ATGTGTTTTCCACCCTAAAACATCAAAGAAAACCACGAAACGTTCTTCATATGAAAGTGGATCGGAAAAGTCATCTTCCATTTTTATTACCCTCAAAATTCTCTAGAAACTATCTTGACCATTTTATTTTTAATTAATTAACAGTCATTTGTTCCTCATTTGGATAACTTTATAATTATCAAAATATTAACACTAGCAATGGTTTATGAAAGAATGCTGTTAGGGATTTTCATTTTGAATCACCTTGAATACTTGTAAATCTCGACAAGGAGTTACACTGGACTTAGGCTGAGGAGGAGGATGACAAATAAAGCCACATTTACACAGGCCCGTCTAAATAATATTTCGCCCTCTGACTTCAGCAGACATGGTCTAGGCAGAATTAAACCATTTTGAAGGCACCGATAAAGACTAATTTTATATCGAGTCGTTAAGTAATCGTTTACGACAGATCTATTGTTTAAAAAACATCATCAACTATAGTCCAGCAAAAGTGAAACAGATTTTATTAGTCTATACTGTAATGGGTGATAGCATTTTTGATTAGGTTCTCGATAATTGTTTCTGCCGACTCAATCGAATTTATGTTATCTATACCCTCACCAGCCCATATAATTAAGGAGTCGAGACTGACTTCATGCTGTGCCTGGAAAAACGGTTTTTGATAGTGTTCTACTTGTTGTGCTAATTCAATTTCCGAACCGTGCCAACGTGAAATAAAAGGATTAACAATTGCCCGACCATTATAACCCTCAGGCCATGCTATATCGCGTATGATATCAAAAACAGTAGTTCTGATAGTATCTTTAGCCTTATGTGTCAATAATTGTTGTTTCATCTTGGGATGAGCTAAAGATTCATTGGATGCATAAAAACGGCTGCCGATAGAGGCCCCTTGTGCACCGAGACTCAATACCGCTGCCAGGCTTCTGCCATCGGCAATCCCCCCGGCCGCTATGATAGGTGTATTCGGTAAATGATGGATAACTTCCTCAGTTAGTGAAAGGGTGGAACGTCCGCTTTTACCGTGACCGCCTGCCTCACTACCTTGAGTGACGATAAAATCAGCGCCTTTATTTTTGACTTCCAGGGCTTCAGCTAACGATTGAACCTGGCAAATCAAGGGAATATTGTGGGCTTTAATTTTATCTACCCACGGGCTTATGTCACCGAAAGACATCATCACTACCTTGGGTGAATACCTCATGACAAAATCAAACACTTCATCAGTGAGTGACCATGTAATAAAGCCGACTCCCCAAGGTTTATTTGTTGAAGATTTTATGATTTCAAGTTCAGCTTTTAGCCAAGAGATATCACCATAGCCGACTCCAATCATGCCAAGTCCACCTGCGTTCGATACACTAGCGGCAAGTCTGCCTCCTGCCACATTGCCCATGGGTGCTAACACGATAGGATGTTGAATACCTAGCGCACTTGTGAGTTTAGTTTTAATAGTCATTTATTTCTCCTGGATGAGAAGCTGTGATGAGTACCAAATAACTGTTTTTCTTCATAGGTATCATCATCAAGAGGAATGAAACTTTCTTCTCTATAGTGACGTTCATTTTCAGGTGAATAAACGGTGTTAATAATGAAATAAAATGCGAGTATTATGAAAGCGTCGATACCAATAAACATAAATAAATGAGGCGTATCGTGATACTTCAGGAGTAGTGCTAACAGAAAAAAAGTGCTCATCTTCTAGCCTCCAAGCTTAACCGGAATATCGGTTTTACTATCAGCGATGACTGGTCCATTATTGTGATGAAGCCTTACTGCTGCTCTAATGGTCATGATTACATTAAATAACATCACACAGGCGCCGCTGAAAAAAACGAAGCCCCCCATCATGCGGATAGCATAGTAAGGATGCATCTGAGCAACAGATTCAACAAATGTGTAGGCGAGGTTGCCATAGTCATCGTAAGCGCGCCACATCAGCCCCTGCATGATACCGGCCACCCACATAGCAGTAATGTAAATAGCTGTACCCACCGTCGCTAACCAAAAATGCACATTAACCAACCGGACTGAAAACATGCGCGTATCCCATAAACGTTCTACCATATGGTAGAGCGCACCAATAGAAATCATCGCCACCCAACCTAATGCACCAGAATGAACATGACCGATAGTCCAGTCGGTATAGTGCGAAAGAGCATTAACTGTTTTTGACGCCATAACAGGACCTTCAAACGTAGACATAGCATAAAAAGCCAACGCTACAATTAAGAAACGCAGAATATAATCGGTTCTTAGTTTGTCCCAAGCCCCGCTCAATGTGAACATGCCATTAATTGCACCTCCCCACGACGGAATAATCATGGCGAGGGAGATAGCTGCACCAAGTGAGCCTGTCCAATCAGGTAGGGCTGTATATTGCAGGTGGTGTGCACCTAACCAAACATAGCCAAATATCAATGCCCAGAAGTGAATAACTGATAATCGGTAAGAATAAACAGGTCTGTTAGCTTGTTTGGGTACAAAGTAGTACATGATGCCTAAAAAGCCAGCAGTGAGATAAAATCCAATGGCATTATGCCCCCACCACCATTGAATCATGGCATCTTGAACGCCGGCGAAAATCGAGTATGATTTCATCAATTCAACGGGAATCGACAAGCTATTCACCACATGTAGATAGGTGAACATTATCATCATAGATAGGAAAAACCAGTTCGCTACATAGATATGGGAAACGCGGCGAATGCTCAATGTGAAAATAAAATTGATTGAGTAGGCTAGCCATACAGCCGTTAATAAAATATCAAATGGCCATTCTAGTTCTGCATATTCTTTGCCCTGCGTATAACCAAGTGGAAGCGTCACCAAAGCGCCGATCACATAAAGGTTCCATCCCCAAAAAGTGAACCAAGCCATGTTGTCACTCCATAGCCTCACATAGCAGGTTCGCTGAACTACGTAATAAGCCGTCGCCATCAGAACACAGCCGCCAAACCCATAGACGACTACGTTGGTATGAACAGGTCTTAGACGTCCGAAGCTAATATATGGGTTATCAAAATTAAGGATTGGCCAGGCGAGTTCCGAAGCAATATACACTCCTATGCCGGTACCAATGACTAGATAAATACAAGCAGCAACGGAAAACCACTTAGTGATATCTTCATTGTAATTATTTGTTTTATTCATGATTAAGCTCCTGACTTTGAATGGCTATATTGGTTAGCGTCACCAATGCCAAATTTGATCGGCTTGCTCAAAAAGAGGAACAAGTTGTTCTCTATTTACTACTTGTATACCCTCTCGTAGCGCTTCCATTTCTAGCCCTCTATCCCATAGATCTTCATACACAACATAAACGGGAATATGAGATGAAATTAAGTTATCGATATCTTTATTGATATTGGCTGGTTGAGTTTGTAACCAATCACCTATCTTTAATGGGGGTTGCTGTTTTTTTTGTTGTGTGTAATACACGGCTTGTCCTGTAAGTAATAATTGAATTTGGTCGATATCGTTTAGCTCAACTTTTTTCTGCATGCATTGGATCAGCCATAGAATCGTTTCATCTTGTTCCTCTACAACTGTTCTGAAAGCTTGATCGAGTATTTGTAAGACTTTCATGATTAGCGAGTTCCAATAGTTAACGTGTTAAATGATTCTGAGGCATAGCGCCATAAATCTGCTGGTCCTCCTCGGTTGCAACCGGGAATGGTGTCATTGACGCCGCGCTCATCTACACATAAACCACAATTAATCCATTCAAAAGAAAGTGCTTTTTTACGTGCTTTTTTTTGTAATGAAGCAATCCACGTTTTTGTCAGTGGATGATCTTCTTGTTGAGTATCATTTCCATGAATAGCGTTGCCATGTTGTTGTTGCTTAGCGAATGAGAGGGCAGCAGCACCTTCATAAGCAAAAACCTTCACATGTGAATTAGCATCTAATGCGGCATCTAATAATCTAAAAAATGTGACTGTGCGTTCACTCTCAAATGGTGGGTCCATAAAGGCGAAAGTAAGTGTTTTATTATGTGACATTGTCATCTCCTAATTCCAAATGACCTTTTGTCCTGACAGTAATGCTTTGATAACAATATCCAGATCGGTGGTTAATATCTCTGGTATCAGTTGCTCAGCATCTATTTCTCTCTGTTGTAAAGAAAATTTATCAGCAACGAGTGTGATGTTTTCATGAAGTAATTTAGTAAAGGGGGTAAAAATGCTGCTTTTGGTTGCAGGCATCACACCGTTTTGAACAAGCACTACCGTCACACGATTGCCTGCAGTGGCGAGATGATGAATTAATTCATATTGTGATTTAGTCAGTGCATCTGTGAATGGATCTCGACTTTGTATAAAAAGAAATTCAGACATCTATCGTTCCTGTATTGATTGATTAGAGATGGATGAGGATTTAATGAAATTACATCGATGAAGAAAATCTCCGAAATGTTCTTTATCAATACGATCTGTCGAGTACAAATCGAATAAAGGAGCTATTGCATCGAGAACCTGAGTTTGACTTAGGTTTTTTTCGTGCAGAGTGGCTAGCCGGTCGCCTCGGTGACTACCTCCAAGATATAAGTTATATAAACCTGGAGCTCGTCCTGTTAAAGCTATTTCAGCTAAGTAGGGGCGAGCGCATCCATTAGGGCAGCCAGTTATTCTGAGTGTGATGGGCGTTTTTTGAAGGTTATACTGACGTTTCAAATCATCAAAAAGCGTAAGAAACTCAGGTGTTATTCTTTCCGCTTCAGCCATAGCCAGCCCACATGTAGGAAGTGCAACACAGCTCAATGTGGCAGCTTCTTGATTTGATGGGAGCAATCTTTCATATAGCCCAAGATCAGATAATCGTCTTGCTACGTCATAAATGTCATATGGTGGAATATTGATAAGCTGAATATTCTGGTTTGCAGTTAACCTGACTTCACCACTATATTGCTGAAAGAAAGCCTGTAATTGATCTTGTAAATGATCATTGATACGTCCGCTTTGAATATGTAGTGTTGCGCACCACTGACTATCTTCAGTTTGGTGCCAGCCTAACTTATCGCCATTATGCGCGAATTTATATGGCTTTAGTGGTGCTAGCTTTTTACCAAAACGGCTTATGAGTAATTCTTTGAAGTTATCTAAACCTATTCTGTCTAATGTGTATTTGAAACGTGCACGATGTCTATCTTTCCTATCACCATAATCGCGTTGAATACTCATGATGACCTCAGCGATAAATGGCGCATCTGATGCATCTATAAAGCCAATGGGGGTGGATAGTCTCGGATAGCTATCTTCTCTGGAGTCAAGCTGCCCCATTCCACCGCCGACACACACGTTGAAGCCAACCAGGCGAGATTCCTTAATAACAGCTATAAACCCGACATCTTGGGCAAATATATCAATGTCATTATCTGGAGGGATGACGAATCCAATTTTAAATTTACGAGGTAAATAGGTATCTCCATAAAGTGGCTCCTCAGAGTGGGAGACTGAAGGAGGGGAGTCATACCAAGTTTCACGATAAGCAGCAGTTTTAGGTAGAAGACGCATGCTCGTTTCTTTTGCGATCTTATAGACTTGTTGGGATATTTTTGACTCATCAGGATTGACTCCACAAACAATACCGCGGTTGTCATCGCCACATGCAGCGAGGGTATCTATCTTTATCTTTTCTAGACTTATCAGGAGTGGTTGTAAGCATTGTTTTTTCACACCGTGAAGTTGAATAGTTTGACGTGTGGTAATACGTATCCCATTTGATGAGTAAATTCGTGATAAACGATCTATTTCTATCCATTGCTGTTTGGTTAATCTTCCACCTGGAATTCTGAGTCTCACCATAAATTGATAATGAGGTTCAAGTTTTCGAATGAGACGATGTTGTCGTGTATCACGATCATCTTGTTGATAGATGCCATGGAATTTTGTTAACAATCCATCATCGTGACTGATACTTCCTGTATTAGAATCATTTAGTCCCTCTCTAATCGTGCCTCTTAAAAAATGACTTTTTGCTTTAAGCTGTTCATTACTATGCTGTTCAATGAGCGGTTGACTAATATCAGACTGTCGATCAATAGTAAGTATGGTCACTTTATATCTCCGTAAGATTAATATACGTTTCTATGCAATCGTTTTTGCTGAGTGAGTTGAAGCCAGATCCGAGAATAAGATGACGCATGGCTCAAGGTTTCTGTGAGATGGTCGAATATGTTCTTGTGACCTGATAAATACAGATGTGCCCCAGCGTTTAACCAGCCTTTAAATGTGTCTTCATTGTCTTGAATGATGTCGTAGATTGATTTAACTGGGATGTCTTCAGAAAAAGACGTATCTAAGCGAGACAATAGGCCATCTTGTAAATATTGGCACCACTCAGTTTGATAGAGAAAGTCATTTAAAAATGTACGTTCTCTTAGTATTAACCACACTGAATGTTCACGGTTAGGATCGGAGCTAATCTCCTGCATGAAAGCTCGAAATGGTGCAACTCCCGTTCCGTCAGCAATGAGGATAATGGGGCTATTTTGATTGGTGGGTAAATGAAACCGTTTATTGTGATGAGGGAAAACAAGAAGATGTTCACCTTCTTCTATATTCGTTAAATATGTTGAACAAATTCCATTTTGTAACTTTCCAGACCAAAGATATTGATACTTTTCTACAGTGAGATGTAATTCATCTTGAATCTGGCGAGTGCTGTTGGCAATGTCATATAAACGGGGTTGTAACGGCCTTAAGCTATCGATTAGCTGTTGTGGATTTAACGGTACAGGGTAGTTGACTAGTAAATCTGTTAATTGGTGCCGTTTGAGATATGAGCGTAATGTTTGTTTATCCTGACTTAATTTTATTAAGTCATTGTTTTTTGAAATCTCACTCCATTTAGTTAAACATTGTGCTGTTACCAAAGTGAGATCACAATATTCACGCAAAGCCTGTACTAGTGGCATGGCAATTTGTTTTACAACAACAGATTCATCTCCTGACAATTTTGTTAATGACAATATTTGGTGTACGAGTTGAGGAGGATTCTGAGGTAAAACACCGATTCCATCACCGGCAGTCAGACTCAGTTGAATATTTTCTGGTATCTCTAATTCTAAGTGATGGATAGGGTTTGTTCTTGAGTCATCAGATAAACGAGTATTCTTGACCACTTCTACAGAGAGTGGACTTGTTTTTGAGTAGGTCGAAGTACGGATTTTATTACTGCTTCTTTGATGTGCTTCATCGTTTTCTGTGATATCTGGTAACGTCGGAAGACAGAAACTAATCCATTCATCAGCCGTTTCTTCAAAATCAACATCACACTCTACACATTCAGTAAAAGGTATTGCACTGAGCTCACGCAACTTGGCATCAATTTTGAGACCTGTTAAACAAAAGTGATCATATGAACTGTCACCTAAAGCAAGCACTGCGTAAGAAAGATGAGATAAATCTTCATTTAGGTTAAGCAATTCATCATAGACAGATGTAATGGGTT
>DRHY01000272.1 GCA_011052985.1 Methylophaga thalassica | reverse complement strand
TAAGTCCAGTTGCAAAGGTTGATTTGTTGCCTTCACTATCAACTACACTGACTTTGCCATCACCTTGTTTGTTAAACTCACCAATTTCAGTAATAAAGACTCGGCCATCTAATGTGGCGACGGCTGACTCAGGCATGTTTAAACCTGTGAGGGGCTTTTTAACAGTGTTCTTATCATGAGTCGATGCCTGTTTACTCTCTCCATAGCTAACTCGGTAAATAACGTCATTATAGTCATCTGAGATTAATAGCGAGCCGTCAGAAAGCTGTAATACATCAGTAGGACGTCCCCAAGCTTCACCATTTTGCAACCAACCGTCAATGAAGGGTTTATGTCCAGTGATTTCATGCTGGTCGTTAAAGGTGACACGCATTAATTGATAACCGACAGGGCTGCTTCTATTCCATGATCCATGTTGAGCAATAATGGCATCACCCTTATAGTCAGCAGGGAACATGTCTCCAGTGTAAAACTTAAAGCCAAGACTCGCTGTGTGAGCTTGAAATTCTTGGACAGGGAAAGTGACTTGTTGTGGCGGTGTTTTATCTTTCCAGTCAGGATGACGTGCTTGACCACCGGCATAATAAGGAAAACCAAAATGCATGTCCTTGTTAGGTGCCGCATTGAGTTCGCCTGGTGGAGTATCGTCACCTAACATATCAACATTATTATCGGTGAAATAGAGTGTGCCGGTATCTGGTTGGAAATCTAAGCCAACCGAATTCCGTATACCTTTTGCATAGATTTCAGCATCACTACCATCAGCATTCATCAGAATGATTGATGCTTCGGTGCCACTGACATCACAGATATTACAAGGCGCGCCAACAGTTACGTAAAGCTTATTATCAGGTCCAAAACCAATATAACGCCAACCATGATGCGCTTTGTCTGGCAGCTGGTCATAGATCACCTCACGCATTTGTTTAAATGGGAGGCTTAAATCAAAACCTGGAGCTGGGTAAATAGCAATACGGTTTTGTTCAGCCACATACAAATTACCTTGATGAACAGCGACTCCATTGCCGACCTCGAGGTCATCTAAAATAGTCACGACTTTGTCTGCTTTACGATCCTTGTTCTTATCGACAACAGCGAACACTTTTTTACCGCGAGTACCAACAAAAACAGTACCAGTGGACTGGCCTAAAGCCATCTGTCGCGGAGCTTCAACCTCAGCATAAACTTCAATAGAGAAACCTTCAGGCAAATTGAGTTTGTGTAAATTCTCCTCAGCATCAGCACGATCGGCAAATACTGGCATAGATAATAAGCTCGAAGCCGTTAGGGTAGCGAGTGATAGGGTTTTGAGTATCATAAGTTCTCCTTTAAACAGTGATAACAATTTTGCCAAGTTGACTATTTCCTTCTAGATATTCATGTGCTTCAACGATCTGATCAAAGTTGAAGGTCTTAGCAATTACAGGGGTAATCTGTGCGTGTTTTAGCCAGTCGAAAATTTGAGTTTTTGCTTTATCTAGTCTTTCAGGTGAGCCACTAAATTCGAATAAGGTATATCCACGGAAGGTGAGTCCTTTTTGTAGAGCAGGAAATAGGGGGAACGGTGTGGCTTCAGGACTGAGTGCCCCGTATTGGAAAATAGTAGCAAATGGTGCACAGACCTCCGCTAAGGTGTTCAGCATCGGCCCTGCAACAGGATCAAACACAATATTGACGCCTTGTGAATTAGTAATGCGCTGAATCTCAGAAACGATATCGTCATCGTCACTGACAAGGATATGCTCGGCGCCTTGCTCGCGTATTTGAGCAACTTTGTCTTGGCTTCGTGTCATAGCAATTGGCACGGCACCAATCAAATTACACAATTGGATGGCAGCAAGGCCAACACTGCTTGATGCTGCTGGGATAAGTACATAATCACCAGACTGCATCTTTGCGATGTCAATCAAGGCGCCATAAGCTGTGAGATACTGCATCCATACTGACGTTGCCTGTTCCCAACTGAGGTTATCGGGGTGGTGAGTAACCGCATTAACGGGCATATTCGTGATTTCTGCATAGCTACCGTATTGGTTCATCGAAAAACTAGGTGTGGTACTTACTGCATCACCGACTTTGAAGTGTGAAACGTTGGCGCCAACGGCTGCCACCGTGCCAGAGCACTCATATCCAATACGTGCTGGAAATTCGGGTGTTTCTAAATACTGGCCTCGACGAAACATCGCTTCAGCACGGTTTAGACCAATGGCTTGGACGTTGATCTGAACCTCATTGTCACTTGGAGCAGGAACATTTTCTTCAACAAAGGTCAATACGCTTGGTTCGCCTGCTTTAGAGAATTTTACTGTTTTAGACATGAAGATCTCCTATGTGTTTATAGACTGGCTTGAAGAATTTTTTGGCTTTTATCGAGTGTAATATCGTTGTGTTCACCAAGTTGCGTTAAGCCATGTTCATTAAGTTGTTTGACCATGATGCCAATATCTTGTTCAGTGATGTCATAATCTGATAGGTGCGTTTTAATGCCCATTTGTTCAAAAAAATCACGTGTTTTTGTTATGGCTAAATTAATACGCGTTTCTTCAGTATCCTCTGTAAGCTGCCAAACTCGTTCAGCATACTGTAATAATTTGTCGTGTTTTTTATCACGCTGTTCGACTAATACGCTCGGTAATAAAATCGCCAAAGTTTGAGCATGATCTAAACCATGTAAGGCAGTAATTTCATGGCCAATCATGTGTGTTGCCCAATCTTGAGGGACACCGGCACCGATTAGTCCGTTCAGTGCCAACGTTGCTGTCCACATAAAGTTCGATTGCAAGTCATAATCCTGCGGATTTTTGATAAGTTCAGGACCAATTTCTATAAGCGTTTGAAGCAGTCCTTCTGCAAAGCGGTCTTGCACCATGGCATTGCTTGGATAGGTGAGATATTGTTCCATTACGTGAGTAAACGCATCTACTACACCATTGGCCAGTTGTTTTTCTGGCAGGGTATACGCTTTAGTCGGATCTAAAACGGAGAATTGCGGATAAACATGTGGGGTGCTGAACGCTAATTTTTCATTAGTCTCATAGCGTGTGATCACCGAGTTAGCATTCATTTCAGAACCAGTAGCTGGTAGCGTCAGTACCGCTGAAAAAGGCAAGGCGTGATCAATATCTTTTGCATGATTAACTAAAATTTCTTGCCATGGATCACCACTGCAGTTAACCGCTGCTGCGACAAATTTGGTGCCATCAATAACAGAACCACCACCAACAGCAATAAGGTAATCAAGCTTGTGCTCACGTATCTTAGTCACTGCTTTCATCAGTGTGCTGTAACTTGGGTTTGCTTCGATTCCAGAAAATGTTTCAATGTTTCTGTCACCTAATGCTTGTTTTACTTCATCGATAGTGCCATTTTTTTCTGCGCTGTGGCCGCCATATAAAATCAGCACATTTGCCGTTGTGGGGATATGCTCGTTTATTGCAGCAATTTGTCCTTTACCAAACAAAATTCGCGTTGGATTACGGTAATTGAAATTATTCATTCGACTCTCCTTATATTAGACCAGTCGTCTATTAAATGATTTTGTATCTAGGTGTCTTTTTTCAAAAAATTAGATTAGTGTTGGTGCAAATTTAGTTTGCTTTCTAGCGCATGCATCGCGACTTCGAGCATCTGTGGGTGATTGTGGACCTTTGTCATCAAGGTAGCGCCTATCCATAGATAGTAAAGTTCTTCCGTGACAGTTTTTGTATTACCCAAATTGAGTTTGTTTTCTTTAGCTGCTTCAGCCAAACACAAGGAAAGACGGTCAATGACGGCTTGTGTGCCTTTTTTAAGCGCTAGTCGCATGCCTTCGGACAGGTCAGTGACTTCGCCACTGAGCTTGACGACTAAACATTTATCCTGACTGGTGTCATCACATTGTGTCGTTTTCCACTGCTCAAAATACGTCAGTAAGCGCGCCGTGGCCGTTAGCTTAGTATCACTTAGTAAGCGATCAAGATTAGTGAGATATTGTTCGAAATAATGGTCAACCAATGCGCAGCCAAATTGTTCTTTTGACTCGAAATAGTGATAAAACGACCCTTTCGGTACACCTGCTGTTTTTAGGATTTCATTTAAGCCAACGGCTGAAAATCCTTTTCCTAATATGATGGGCTGTGCAATGGTCAGAATTTGACGTTGCTTATCAGTCGCTTTAGATTGAATAGGTGAATTCATGATAATGATGATTACATATATTAGACCAGTCGTCTAGTAGGCGGTTGTCAAATTATGGAACAAGGCTTGCAGATAAGCTGTCAATATTAATAATTCTCTCAAAATCGCAATTACAACCTATTCGGGTGCTAAGAAAGACTTTCACATTCCAATAACGCACTGTTTTGGACCAAACGCAAAGGAGCAAGATGGCTTTCATCTGGCAACAAGCGATCGAGGAAGCGCAGCAACTGCGTCATCGTTTACACAAACAACCCGAATTGGGCTGGCAAGAAGTCAATACGGCCAAACTAATTCGTGAACAATTGACCTCCTTAGGTATTCCTTGGGCAGCATGTGCGGAATTGGGCACATTAGCTAGGCTGAACCCTACAGAAAAGCACTATCCTCACATTGCACTCCGAGCCGATATGGATGCCTTACCCATCACTGAGCAATCAGGTCAGGCCTGGTCTTCTGTTCATGCTGGATGTATGCATGCCTGTGGTCATGACGGTCATACAGCGACCTTGCTGGCCACAGCCCGTTATCTTAAATCCATCGAATTTCAACTCCCGGGACCTGTCACCTTATTATTTCAACCCGCTGAAGAAGGCGGGCATGGTGCTAAAAAAATGATTGAGGATGGGGCCCTTGAGGGAATAGATGCCATTTATGGTTGGCATAACTGGCCAGCGATACCTTTTGGAAAAATCGTCTGTCCTGACAATATAGTCATGTGCGGTAACGGTACTTTTACCATTTCACTGACAGGAGTAGGGGGGCATGCCAGTCAGCCTGAGTCATGTCGGGATCCTGTTCTTGCGGCAAGTGCCATTACCTTGGCATTACAACAAATCATCAGTCGTCGCATTCCTCCTCAACAAGCTGCGGTGGTGAGCGTGTCATCGATTGAAGCACCAAGTGCGCCGACGGTAACACCCACTTATGCAACATTGGGCGGCAGTATTCGTGTCCCAAATCAGGCGATACGAGAAACAGTGAATCGTTTAATCATCGAAATCAGTGAGCAGACGGCCGCTACATATGGTGTGGGATGTGATGTAAAAATATTTCCTCGCTATGAAGCCACTATTAATCATCCCGAACAGGCAGCGTATGCAAGGCAGCAGTGGCAAGAGACATTTGGAAACGATTCCCTTGCTGACGATGTTGCTGTGCCTATCATGGCTTCTGAAGACTTTAGTTATTACCTGCAAGAAATTCCGGGTGCATTTTCATTAATTGGGGCTGACGATGGTCCTGAGCATCAAGCCTTA
The DNA here is from genome assembly GCA_011052985.1 of Methylophaga thalassica. Taxonomy (GTDB): domain Bacteria; phylum Pseudomonadota; class Gammaproteobacteria; order Nitrosococcales; family Methylophagaceae; genus Methylophaga; species Methylophaga aminisulfidivorans_A. The sequence goes on along the minus strand of DRHY01000272.1, from coordinate 4,209 downwards.
TGCCACAGTCCATTTTATGACTTTAATGATCGCCTTATTCCACTAGTAACCCAATTCTACGCGCGCTTGGTCGGTGCGCCGCTTCCACAATAATCGACTTTTTAGCTGTCTTTGCAGCATTCACAAACTCGGAGGTTTTGAATGAGTATATTTGAACAACGTGAATCCAATATAAGAGCCTACAGCCGTGTCTATCCGGTTGTGTTTGATAAGGCCTTTAATGCGAAACAGACCGATGAAGATGGCAAGGAATACATCGACTTTTTTGCTGGCGCAGGTGTTCTGAATTTTGGTCACAACAATGAAAAAATGACCTCAGCTGTTGTCGACTACATTCAGTCTAATGGTGTGACTCACTCCTTGGACATGGAGACGGTAGCGAAACGAACATTCATGGAAAAGTTTGAGAAAACGATTCTTAAACCTCGCCACATGGATCACAAAATGCAATTTGTGGGACCAACTGGAACGAATGCCGTAGAGGCGGCCATGAAATTAGCTCGGCGTGTGACATCCAGGCAGGAGATTGTTGCCTTCACTCGTGGCTTTCATGGCATGACACTGGGCTCACTTGCAGCGACAGCAAACCGGTATTTCCGTGGTGCAGCTGGTGTACCTCTCAATCATGTTTCCCATTATCCCTTTGGTTGTGAAAAACCGTGTATGGGATGTGAGTCGGGCTGTGGTCAAGCAAACCTCGATCACATGCGATCGCTTTATGAAGATGTCTCTAGTGGTGTGACGCCGCCTGCTGCTTTTTTGCTAGAAACCATTCAAGCTGAAGGTGGGGTAAACGTAGCTTCTAAAGAGTGGATACAAGCATTGGCCACCTTGGCAAAAGATGTGGGGGCACTGTTAATCATTGATGATATTCAAGTGGGCATGGGCAGAACAGGTTCTTTCTTTAGCTTTGATGATCTCGGCATTGAGCCAGATATCATTTGCTTGGCAAAAGGCTTGGGTGGCATGGGTGTGCCAATGGCCATGAACCTGAATAAACCTGACCTTGATGACTACTGGTCTCCTGGTGAACACACGGGCACATTCCGTGGCCAAAGTTTGTCTTTTGTCGCTGGCACACAAGCATTAGCTTACTTTGATGATGATGAATTAATGAATCAAGTGGCTGAAAAAGCCGAGGTGATGAATGAGGCTCTGGCACCATTAGAAACTAATCATGCAAATATCCAAATACGTGGTAAAGGCATGATTATTGGACTGGATGTTAACACCGGTGAGCGCGCCAAAATGATTGTGGAGGAATGCTTTAAAGCAGGTTTGTTGATCGCTAGTTGTGGCACTGGTGGTCGGGTGGTGAAATTGATTCCACCACTCACAATTCCGGATGAGGAACTGCAATCTGGCTTAGCGACCTTAGTGGATGTCACTCAGAAAGTTATGGAGGCAACAGCATGAAAAAACGTGATGATATGACTTTCCCATTTGATGAATATGAGCGGCGCTTACAGAGCTTAAGAGAGCGAATTGCACATAGACATCTAGATGCTGTTGTCATTACTGATCCTGAAAACATCATGTACATGACAGATTATCAAACTACAGGCTATTCATTCTTCCAGGCATTAGTGGTGCCGCTAGAGCAAGAGCCCTTCATGATTACTCGTGCGATGGAAGAGTCGAATGTTATCGCTCGAACTTGGGTGGATGTGACTCGACCTTATCCTGACACGGGTGATGCCATACAAATGCTGATTGATGCCTTGCGTGAGTTTAATTTGGCCGATAAGCGTATTGGTTATGAGCGCAATAGTTATTTCTTTCCTGCTTACCAGCAAGACTTTGTGCATACCCGCATGACGGAAGCAAAATTATTAGATTGTTTCGGGATTGTTGAGCAGGGCAGGATTAGAAAATCAGCTAATGAAATTGAATTAATGCACAAGGCCGCAAAAGCGACAGAGGCCGGCATGAAAGCGGGGCTTGATGCCGCCATGGCCGGTGTTACTGAAAATGATATTGGTGCTGCCATCAGTTCAGCCATGTTTAAAGCCGGTGGTGAGCCGCCGGCTGTGATGCCATATGTCACTTCTGGACCAAGAAGTATGATTGGTCATGCCACTTGGGAAGGCCGTCAAGTCAAACCCGGTGAGCACGTATTTTTGGAAGTCGGTGGCTGTTATCGTCGTTATCACACTGCCATGATGCGAACTGCCGTCATGGGGGAATTATCTGACTCCATGTACAAAGCTCAGGAAATCATGAAGAGAGCGTTATCAGCTGTTCATGAAACGGTTCAACCTGGCATGACAGTGTCTGATGCTGACAATATGATTCGAAATATTATTTCAGATAATGATGTTGGTGCTCGACTGATTACGCGGTCAGGATATTCAATTGGTATCGCTTTTCCACCTAGCTGGGATGAAGGCTATATCTGTAGTTTAAAGCAAGGCGAATCCGCCATCCTTGAAGAGGGGATGACGTTTCATATTATCCCGTGGATGTGGGGAGTTGATGGTGATAAAACCTGTGGTATCTCAGATACTATTTATATCACCGAAGATGGTTGCAAATCCTTCTTTACCATGGACCGAGATTTTACAGTGAAGCCAGACCAAGGTGATAAAACCCTAGTCAATATCACTGAAAAACGCCAGGAAAAAACGGCGATAGCCGACAAAGCAGAGACGCAAAAATCGAAAACCAAACAAACACAATGAGGTGGAGATGTTAACAGCAACGAATCCCTATACAGGTCAAGCTATTATCGATTACGAGGCTCTTGATGAGCAAGGTATTAATGACAAAATTGCCATAGCAAAAAAGGCATTTACTAGCTGGCAGGCAAAGTCGCTGCAACAACGTGCTGAAGTACTGCGAGCAGTGGCTAAATCTCTGCGAGAGAATAAAGTCTTACTCAGCAAGTTGATGGCAGAAGAGATGGGTAAACCGATTAAAGAGGGCGGCCCTGAAGTTGAGAAAGCCGCATGGTGTGCTGAACACTATGCTGAATATGCTGAGCAGTATCTTACGCCTGAAGAATTGCCTTCAGATGCTTCGCTGAGCTATGTCTGTTTCCAACCCTTAGGTACCTTACTTGGCGTATTACCCTGGAATGCGCCGCTTTGGCTGGCATTTAGGTATCTAGCCCCCGCATTGATGGCAGGTAACACTTGTGTGATGAAACACGATCCTAATGTGCCCGGCTGCGCTAAAGCGATTGAGCAAGTCTTCAGAGAGGCTGGTGCACCAGAGGGTATTATGGTGAATTTGGCTGTCGAGACGCCCTTAGTTGAAAAAGCGATTAGGCATAAAGACATTGCTGCAATCTCCTTTACGGGCTCTGCTGCGGCTGGTGCAAAAGTAGCCGCAATGGCAGCATCAGAAATTAAACCGTCGGTATTAGAGTTGGGTGGCAGTGATCCACTTATTGTGTTGGCTGATGCAGATCTAGAGAAAGCAGCAGATGTTGCTACCTTGTCTCGTATTATCAACGCTGGTCAATCATGTATTGCGGCTAAACGGATTATTGTCGAAGCGCCAGTGTATGAGCAATTTGTTACCTTATTAGAAACACGACTAAAAACACTGAGCTTAGGTGACCCGCTTATTGAGACAACGGATGTCGGTCCTATCGCCCGTGCCGATTTACGTGAGACGTTACATCGACAAGTGACGGAAACTATTTCGCAGGGAGCAACATGTCAGATGGGTGGGGTTATGCCAGACGGCCCTGGTTTTACCTATCCTGTGACAATGTTAACGGATGTGACTGCAAACATGACTGCTTTTAGAGAAGAGACCTTTGGCCCAGTAATGTGTGTCAGTCGAGCTGCTGATGCAGCAGAGGCTGTCATGCTGGCAAATGACACCGAGTTTGGACTAGGAGCTGGCGTTTGGACAGCTCATGCAAGCTTAGCGAAACAGATTGCCATGCAAATTAATGCCGGCCAAGTAGCTATTAACGGTATTGTTAAAACGGATCCAAGGTTGCCCAGTGGCGGTATCAAAAAGTCGGGGTATGGACGAGAACTAGGTCCACACGGCATTAAAGAATTTGTGAATGCTAAACAAATTTGGATTAAATGAACTGAAAAAAGCTGATCACATTGCTCAATGTGATCAGCTTTTATTCATTCTCGTGAAGTGCATCAATCGTTAACCCGTCAGCTGTAACCGATTGGATAAATGTAATCGGTCTGCAACATACTTCACAGTCCTCAATATACTCTTGTTGCTCAACAGAGC